>NZ_PCZD01000031.1:0-22259 GCF_002553975.1 Lactobacillus sp. UMNPBX6 | reverse complement strand
GGCCGTGAACATCTTAGAAAAAGGATTAGGCAAGTGGCAGAATCCTAAAATAAAAAAAGCAGCCTTATTCGGGGCTGCAGTCCGCTAGCAACTCGCGGACTCAAAAGGCTTTGGTAATTAGACGACCTCTATCGGCAATAGCCAAAAGATTACTGCTGGTAAGTCAAGTCCGTATCTAAGCAAGTTTGTGTTCTGGTTAGCGTAAGCTAACGAGCCACTAAGCCCTAGACTTCAGTCTAGGGTAGTTGACAAGAACAATTACGTAGTTGTTGGTGGATGATTGTTTATTTGATCTTTATGTCAATAATGTCTTATGTGGGAAGCGATGGCTTTGGTGGACAAAATTGGATTAAATATCCTTTTGACTTTGTTGTAATTGCTGTAGCTTCACTTGGATTTTATTACTGGGGTATTAAAACAGGATTACGTAAAATCGATTTGTATATTGAAAAAGACAGTAAAAAATAAAGTTGCCATAGTCAACTTTATTTTTTACTTTTGTGCTTCGTTTAAATATTTGGTTAATACTTTAAAAACACCGTTATCGTTGTTGCTTGGTGCAATAAATTTAGCCATCTTTTTAACGCTATCTTGACCATTTTCCATGGCATAACTTAATCCAGCTAATTTGAGCATTTCAATATCATTTTCGCCGTCGCCAAATGCAATTAATTGAGTTCGAGGGACGTCTAGGTAAGCAAGAAATTCTTTAAGGCCGTTAGCCTTGTTAACATTATAGGGAATAATGTCCATATAGTTCCAGCCGCTAGTTGTAACGTGAATTTTTTCAACGCTTCTGCTATTGAATCCATATTCTAATTCTCGTCGAACCTTGCTAGGATAATCGACCGTAACTTTAGTATATTGATCATCTTCAGGGATCTGATCAAAGTCATCAACTTCAATACTATTAGGATAGAAATAATGATGTGATCGTTTAAATTGAGCCGGCGTACTTTTTAAAAAGTATGAATGCTTAACGCCGCTGATTAATGTGCTTTGGACGGCTCCAGGATAACGCAGATGCAAATAATCAACTAGATTTAAAATGCATTTTTTAGAAAAAGTTGTTGTACGGATGATCTTGCCATCGCGCACAAGAACCGCACCATTATCAGCAACAAAATCGACGGAATCAGTAAAATCACCGAAATCTGCTTCTAATCGTCCTGCTGGTCGTCCACTGGCAATAATAAAGTGAGCACCGTGCTTGTGTAAACGGTATAAAATTTCACCGAACATTTCATGATCATATTTCTTTTCATCATTTACAAATGTGCCATCGACATCTACTGCAACAGCTTTAAAAGGAAGATCTTTCATCTAAATTACCTCATTCAAAATAAATTCTGCTATTAGTTTAGCACTCATTGTAAGAGGTTACATGACATATTAGTTTCATACTGTGAAAAATGTCTTGAATTAGTTACTTGAAGATGTTATTCTAGTTTACGTTAATCGATTAATCTATGATCTGTAATATGGTCATGGCAAAGGAGTAATAAATTATGAAACAAGGTATTCATCCAGATTTTCAAAAAGTAGTTTTCATGGACTCAGCAACTGGTGCTAAGTTCTTAGCTGGTTCAACTTTGAAGCCAGAAGAAACTATTGACTACGAAGGCGAAACTTACCCATTAGTACGTGTTGAAGTTTCATCAGATTCACACCCATTCTACACTGGCAAGCAAAAGTTTGCTCAAGCAGATGGTCGAATCGAAAAGTTCAACAAGAAGTATGGCTTGAAGAAGTAAACCTTTGTCTGGTGGAAGCAGTCCCATTGGGGCTGCTTTTTTTCTTCATTAGATTATTTGGCAGAATGCTTGAAAGACAGTATAATGTTTTCTGTATAAAAATGTTTTTATGGGAGTAAAGATTCAATGAAAATGCAAATGGCTGAAATTGCCAAGGCTTTAAATACTACTTGTGAAGGCGACGACAAAACTATTATTACTTCTGTTGCCTTTGACTCCAGAAAGATCACAACTGGTGGTTTATTTGTACCGCTTGAAGGTGAACGTGATGGACATGATTTTGTGGCGGGTGCCATTAGCAATGGTGCTTCTGCTACGTTGTGGAAGAAAGGCCATCCAAATAAGCCTGAAGATATCACAGTAATTGAAGTAGATAATCCTCTTACTGCTATGCAAGATTTGGCGCATTATTATTTACGCAAGGTTAATCCAACTGTAGTAGGTATTACAGGCTCTAATGGTAAAACCACTACTAAGGATATGATCGCTGCAGTTTTATCTAAGCGTTTTAACGTACATAAGACACAAGCTAACTTTAATAATGAAATTGGTGTACCAATGACCATTCTTGAAATGAAGCCAAATACTGAAATTTTGGTCCTTGAAATGGGTATGGATAGACCAGGTCAGCTGCACCACCTAAGTGAATTAACTCATCCGGATGTAGCTGTCATTACTATGATTGGTGAAGCTCATATTGAATTCTTTGGCAGTCGCGACAAAATTGCTGACGCTAAGATGGAAATCACCGACTTTTTACGTGAAGATGGTGAGTTCATTTATAACGGTGATGAACCATTGTTGCAAGAACGTGCTAAAAAGCTGGATCAAGCTAAGGCCACTTTTGGTTTTAGAGATGAAGATACAGTACATGCAACTGGCTTCAAGAGCTACATGCACCACGCTACCTTTACAATTAATGATTCAGAGCAAAAATTCTCAATTCCAATGATTGGTAAGCATAATGTTTCTAATGCAATGGCTGCAATTAGCGTAGGTCATCATTTTGGTGAAAGCGATGAAGAAATTGCTTCATCATTGTCTAACTTTAAGCCAACTGCTAACCGTATGGAATGGGAAAAGGGCGATGCTGGTGAAGCGATTATGAGTGATGTTTACAACTCAAATCCAACTGCTGTTAGAGCGGTTGTTACCAGCTTTGGTCAAGTTGAAGTTAAAGACGGCGGTCGCAGAATTGCTGTACTTGGCGACATGTTAGAACTAGGTGAAAAATCGCCAGAACTTCATGCTGGATTAAGTGATACTTTAGACCCACAAATCATAAATGAAGTGTACTTGTATGGCTCTGAAATGAAGAATTTATACGATGCTTTGCAAGATAAATACGAGCCAGAGAATTTACATTATTATACTCAAGATGAAATGGATCATATGATTAATGATCTTAAAAATGACATTAAGCCGGACGACATTATCGTATTAAAGGGTTCACACGGGATGCACCTTGAAAATGTCTTAGCCCGACTAAGATAGGAGAAAATTTTTTGAAGTTTTCAGAATTAGGATTAAACGATGCGCTTCTTAAAGCGATTAAACGCTCAGGTTTTGAAGAAGCAACCCCAATCCAAGAACAAACTATTCCACTTGCTTTACAAGGAAAGGATGTAATTGGACAAGCACAAACTGGTACCGGTAAAACTGCCGCTTTTGGTTTGCCAATTTTACAATCCATTGATAAAAAAGAAAAAGCAATCCAAGCAATTATCATCGAACCAACGCGTGAACTTGCTATTCAAACACAAGAAGAATTATTCCGCTTGGGTCGTGATGAACATGCTCATGTCCAAGTGGTTTATGGTGGTGCAGATATCGGCCGTCAAATTCGTTCATTAAAGCACCACGTACCATCAATTTTGGTCGGTACACCAGGTCGGTTATTAGATCACTTAAAACGTGGCACAATTGATTTAGATAAAGTTAATACAGTAGTTTTGGATGAAGCAGATGAAATGCTCGATATGGGCTTTATCCAAGATATTGAAAGCATCTTGAGGTATGCTAAAAACCGCAAGCAAACGTTGCTTTTCAGTGCTACGATGCCTAAGCCAATCTTACGAATTGGTGAAAAATTCATGAAGGATCCTGCTATTGTTCAAATTAAGGCTAAGGAATTAACAGCTGATTTAATTGATCAATACTTTGTTCGTGCTAAGGAATCCGAAAAGTTCGATATTATGTGTCGTTTAATTGACGTCCAAGGTCCAGATTTAGCCTTAGTATTTGGTCGTACGAAGCGTCGTGTAGATGAGCTTACACGCGGATTACAAGCACGTGGCTATAATGCTGAAGGTATTCACGGAGATCTATCTCAGGCGCGTCGTATGGCAGTCTTGAAGCGATTCCGTGAAGGTAAGTTGGATATTTTAGTTGCTACTGATGTGGCAGCACGTGGTTTGGATATTTCAGGGGTAACTCACGTATATAACTACGATATTCCTCAAGATCCAGATTCATATGTTCACCGTATTGGTAGAACTGGGCGTGCAGGACAAAATGGTATCTCAGTAACCTTTGTAACTCCAAATGAAATTGGCTACATGAGAACTATCGAACAACTTACTAAGAAAAAGATGTCACCACTTCGTCCACCAACAGATGATCAAGCACTTCGCGGTCAATTAAAGCAAGCTAAGGCTGAAATCGAAGATTTGATGAATGGTGATTTGGGTAAATATACTCAAGATGCTAGTGAACTTCTTGATAACTATTCAGCTCTTGATTTAGTAGCTGCTTTTCTTAAGAACTTAGCTAAGGATTCAACAGAAATTAAGGTTAAGATTACGCCAGAAAAGCCTTTGCCATACAAGGGCGATGGTCGTCATGGTCGTGGCCGCCGAGGACGTAATGATCATGGTCGTGGACATGGCAATTATCAACGCCGTCGCAATAACAATAATAATTACCGTCACAACGGTAATCGCGGTCGTCGTGGACGTGGCAATGGACATGAATTCGTAATTAAGAATAAAAAAGATTAATTTTTTAGACTAAAAAGGAAGTTGTAATTTTTGCAACTTCTTTTTTGTATTATAATGATGTCATTGTGTGAGGTGAGAAACGATGATTAAAGGTGTAGGGATTGACTCAATTGAAGTTGAACGTGTTAAAAAGATCGTGGCAAAAGGAGATTCTTTCGCTAAGAAGGTTTTGACTCCAAAGGAATTTGCCCAGTATCAAAAGATGAAAGGCAAAAGAAAAGTTGAATATCTCGGAGGTCGTTTTTCATTAAAGGAATCTTTTTCTAAAGCTATGGGAACAGGCTTAGGCAAATACGTAGGTTTTCAAGATGTGGAAACTTTATGGGATGATTTGGGGCATCCAGTGATGACTTCAACTAAGTTTGATGGAAATATTTTCCCAAGTATCACACATGATAATCATGAAATTATTACGTTTGTAGTATTAGAGGAGAAATAAAAATGGTTCCAGGCTATCATCGTCCAGCCGTTGTAAAAGTAAATTTAGGTGCAATTAGAAGAAATATTAAGAATGAAATGCAGCACCTTGAACCAAATCAAAAGATGCTGGCTGTAGTTAAGGCTAATGGCTATGGTCATGGTGCAGTCGAAGTGGCAAAGGTTGCTGAGGAAGAAGGAGCAGCAGGATTTTGTGTTGCCATTTTAGATGAAGCATTGGAATTGCGCCGTGCTGATATTGTTAAGCCTATTTTGGTTTTGGGAGTAGTTTCTCCTGAATATGCACCAATTGCTGCTGTAAATAATGTTTCATTGACAGTACCTAATTTAGAGTGGTTAAAAGACGCCGAAAAATATTTAACAAAAGAAAACTTGCAATTAAAGATTCATTTAGGGATTGATTCTGGTATGGGTAGAATTGGTTTCAATGAAGATGATGAATTTATTGCAGCCAATAAGTTCTTGGAAAATAATAATAACTTCTTTGTTGAAGGGATGTTTGCCCATTTTGCCTCTGCAGATAGCGCTGATGAGACTTATTTCAAGCATCAATGCGAGAAATTCAAGCATATGAAGAGTTTACTAACTGTTAAACCTAAATGGATTCATGTTGATAATACTGCAGCAAGTATTTTTCATGAAGGTATCAAGAGTGATCTGGTTCGTTTTGGAATTGGAATCTATGGCTTAAATCCATCTTCAAATCCATCTTCTCCAGATTTAACTTCTGCAATTAAGTTAGAACCTGCTTTATCATTTGAAAGTGAATTAACACATGTTAAAACTATTCATAAAGGTGATGGAGTAGGCTATGGTTCTACCTTCATGGCTGAAGAAGATACAGTTATTGGAACTGTCCCTGTTGGTTATGCCGATGGTTGGATTAGAAAGTATCAAGGTTTTAAGGTAAAAGTTGGCGATGAATATTGTCCGATTGTGGGACGTATTTGTATGGATCAATTTATGGTTAAAATGCCAAAGAAAATGCCAGTTGGTACCAAAGTAGTGATTATTTCAAATAACCCGGCTGATCCAAACAATATTAAGGCGGCAGCTGATTATGTTGATACAATTCACTATGAAGTTGCTTGCTTGCTGAATGATCGGTTACCACGTGTTTATTATGAAAAATAGTAAATGAAAAAGCCGAAATCACGATTATTTTTTCGTGATTTCGGCTTTTTTTGGTTAAAAAATAAATAACTTAGGGTATTAATTGTGATATGCTCATGCTAAAATATATTAAACTTGCACATTTTGTTGAGAATTTAAAAGCTATATATAAATAGTAAAATGTTTTTTTAATAATAAACAAGGTGAAATATATTGGATATTAGAACCTAAACAACAAAAAGTAATTTGAAAAAGGCTTTGTTGCAATGTATGAAAGAACAAGCTTTTAATGAGATCAAAGTTAAAGACATTATTTTAGCATCGGGTATCAGTTCACGTACTTTTTATCAATACTATAAGGACACACACGCCTTATTATTAGCAGTTGAAGATGACATCCTAGCTGAATTTAATAAAGCATTACTCGCGGATCGTGAAGCTGTTAATGGGATCGATCATGTTTTGTCTCAAGATGAATTGATAAAAGTAGCAGAGAATATTTCTAAAAATTCAATCTCTTTCTTTTTGAAAAATAAAGATAAACTTGAAATTTTAACTTCAGATAATGGAGACATCCGCTTTTTTAATAAGATGGTTGAATATGCCAATAAAGAATTTGCCATTCGAATGGAAATGATGAATCCAAACTATAAGGCGATTTTGGCACAAGAGCAAACAATTCCACCAGATATGGTTTTAGGAATCTTTGATATTAATATCATTAATGTGGTATTGCAATTAATTAAATATAATGATGAGTTGTCTCCAGCTGATATGCGTCGTTATATTGCAGGCTATTTGACTCGAACTCCATTACAATTTTTGGGATTGATGAAATAATACAAAAAAAGCTTCTAACTTTTAATTAAGTCAGAGGCTTTTTTATATGTTTTTTAATCTTTATGTGGATGTTCGATGAAGACACCAGGATTTTCATCGCTCATGATAGTCATACCGGCTTGCAAATCTTCGATTTCAGAAACAACGAAACCTTTCTTTTGCAATTTATCTACAATGGTCTTCATTGTGATGTCGGATACGCCTGCAGGTAAAGTAAACAAGGTTCTTCTTACGAAGTCTCCTTCAAGTTCTCCAGCTGCAGCATCAAGTGTCATTACACTAGACATATTAGTATGTTTTGACACGATCTTAGACATTTTAATTAAGTTACCGCGTGCATTATCGGATAAAACAGTTAAAACATATGAACCATTTTTAACATCCCATGCGTCTGATAACATGTCTAATAATCTTGAGTGGGTAAGAATACCATAAAAATGATTATCCTCATCAAGAACAGCAATGTATGGCAAGTCTTTGATGTTAAAGAATACTCTAAAGAATGGAGAATTTACCTTAATTGTCTTAGTAGCGTTCTTAAGCAAGTAAGTTACTGGTAAATTCATGTCTCCGCCTTGAGATTTGTGGCGGTAAATGTGCATTTTATAAATATTACCGCGGAAAATAGTGCCAGTGTCATCTACAATAGGCACACATCTATATCCAGATTTCTCCAGAATATCCAATGCTTCTGCTAATGTGGCTTTTTCATTAACTGTTGTTAAGTAATCTTTCTTAATAACTAAAGATTTAATAAGCATGAGTTCGCCTCCAAATTGAAAATGTTTCAAGTAATTATAGCATAATCAGTATGTTAATTAAATATTAATTAAAGACTAGCTAAAGTAATCAAATATATTTTAACAATAGTTAGTGAAATAAAAAAGCATCTCTTCCTAAGAAAAGATGCTCTTTTAATGAACTAATTTAAGAATTATTGACGAACCTTAACGCCAGTTTCTTTGAAGGCCTTGTCCATAACCTTCTTTAATTGATCTGCTGAAGCAGTCATTAATTCTTTTTCTTTATCGCTTAATGGCATTTCAATAACTTGTTCAAGACCCTTGCGTCCAACAACTGCTGGAGTACCGATGTGAAGGTCGTGTAAGCCGTATTCCCCATCCATTGGTACTGAAAGTGGAAGTACACGGTGTTCATCGTTCAAGATAGCCTTAGCGATCATTGCTGAAGCAGTACCGATACCGTAGAAAGTAGCACCCTTCTTGTTAATGATGTCGTAAGCCATGTTAGCAACTTCCTTGTGGATGTCTTCAAGCTTAGATTCATCCATACCGTGAGCCTTAACCCAGTCGCTAACCTTTACGCCACCAACATTGTTGTAGCTCCATGCTGGGAATTCAGTATCACCGTGTTCACCAAGCATGTATGCGTTAACTGAACGTGGGTCAACGTGTTCCATTTCACCGATAACCTTTTGAAGACGACCAGTATCAAGTGAAGTACCTGAACCGATAACACGATCCTTAGGGAAACCTGACATCTTCCAAGTTGCGTGAGTCAAGATATCAACTGGGTTAGCAACAACTAAGAAGATACCTTCGAAGCCTGATTCAACAACTGGTTCAACGATTGATGATAAAATCTTCAAGTTCTTGTTAACAAGATCAAGACGAGTTTCACCTGGCTTTTGTGGAGCACCAGCAGTAATAACAACTAAGTCTGCATCCTTACAATCTGGGTAGTCAGCTGCGTAAATGTTCTTTGGAGAAGTCCAAGGAGTTGCATCAGCTAAATCGATTGCGTCACCTTCAACGTGTTCCTTAGCAATATCAATAATACCCAATTCTTCAGCGATACCTTGTTGTACCATTGAAAATGCAAAGGTAGAACCTACAGCACCATCACCGACTAAAATAACTTTACGAGGTCTTTCCTCTCTTGCCATAACAATAAATCTCCTTTTTATTAGTGATAATTTTAACAAAGAAATTATACCATGATAGCAGGCATTAATAAAATTATTATTTGCTGATTGTGCTATTATATGTAGGATTATGATGTAATGAGGGGTATATATAATGAAAATAATTGCAGGTTTAGGTAATCCAGGTCAAAAGTACGATAAAACCAAGCACAACACTGGTTTTATGACTATGGATCACTATCTTAATGAAAAAGGATTATCTTTGGACAAAGATAAGTTTGAAGGACATTGGACTAAGCAAAAAATTAATGGTGAGGATGTAATTTTGCTTGAACCTCAAACTTATATGAATGAATCAGGGCGTTCAGTTAGCCAAATTGCTAATTTCTTTAAAGTGGACCCAGAAGACGTTTTGATTATTCAAGATGATATGGATATGCCAATCGGCAAAATTAGAATTAGAGCTAATGGTAAGAGCGGTGGCCATAATGGAATTAAAAGCATTATCCGAGACTTAGGAACAGAAAAGTTTAATCGCTTAAAGATTGGGATTCGTCATCCTAAGAACACGACAGTTGTTTCATGGGTGCTTACGCCATTTAACGATGAGCAACAAAAATTAATGGATAATGCATTTGATACAAGTGTAAAGATTATCGATGACTTTATTGCAGGCCGCGATAGTCAATATTTAATGAATAAGTATAATTAAAATGCGTTTAACAGAAATATTAAAAGAAGATCAAGACTTAAATAATTTTATTGCAAAGACTAAACAAGTAAAGAATTCACTAATCACTGGCGCTAATGCCGGTGCTTTTAGTCTACTTTTAAAACAAATCGTAACTGAGTTAGATGCTCCACTTATTTTAGTAGAGGAAAATGAAAATAAGGCTCAGAATTTATACGGAGAATTAAGTGCAATTCTACCTGATGATAGTGTACAAATCTTTCCTGTAGATGCCACTATTGCTACACAAACGGCAGTCAGTTCACCAGATGAGTTAAGTAATCGGATTGAGGCACTTAACTTTTTATTAAGTAAAAAAGCTGGGATTGTAGTAACTACACCGCAAGGCTTGCAATATAAATTGTCTGCTCCTGACGAATTTGCTCAAGCTAAGAAAGATTTTGAACCTGGCAAAGAATACGAATTAACTGACTTAAATAAATGGCTAGTTAGTTTGGGATATAAAAAAGAAGCGTTAGTTGCTCGGCCAGGAGAATTTGCTATTCGTGGTGATATTTTAGATGTATATCCTTTAGACAGAGAGAATCCAGTAAGAATTGAATTCTTTGGTGATGAAATTGATACGATCAAGGGATTTGATCTAGCAACTCAGCGTAGTCAAAAAGAAATTGATCGTGTTGAAATTTCTGCAGCTCAAGATCGAGTATTTTCTAGTGAAGCTATTGAAGCTGCGGCAAAAGCAATAGAAAAAGATATGGGGGATGCACCTGCACCGGATAAGGCAGTCAAAGATCACTTTACGGTGGCACTCGATGCTTTGAATGCAGGTGGATTACCAGATAATTATGCCTTTTTGGTGGATTATTTAATTAAAAAGCCAAGTAGCTTATTAGAATATTTAGATAAAAATGGTCAAATCTTGATTGATGATCTGCCTTTAATCAAACAAGCGGTAGAGACTGTAGATAAGCAAAATGCAGCTTTTATTAGTGATGAACTAAAAACTGGTGCAATGCTGCCGAAGCAAACTTTGCGCAGTGATTTTGATCAAGTATTAACTAAAGATAAGCACCATAGAATATATTTCTCTCTTTTCCAGCGCAGTATGGGACGAATTCGTTTGGGACAGATGCTCAATTGGCAAACGCGTGAACCAGAACAATTCTTTAGTCAAATGCCCCTAATTAAGTCAGAACTTGAGTCGTATCAAAAATCTGGTCAAACAGTTGTACTACAAGCAGATAATGCGAAAAGAGCTAAACAAATCGATCAAACAATGGTCGACTTTGGTCTAAACTTGCCAATTGTAGATAAAAATGAAATCTCAGAAGGTAAATCGCAAATCGTAGTAGCGGGTTATACCAGCGGTTTTAGTTTACCTTCGGTGAAGTTAGTTTATTTGACCGAACGCGAACTTTTTAACAAGCGTCCACAGCGTAAAAAGAGAATCAAAACTCTGGAAAATGCTCAGAGATTACGTAATTATACTGAGTTAAAGCCAGGGGATTATGTTGTCCATGTTAATCATGGTATTGGTCGTTTTGAAGGAATTAAAACACTAGAAAATAATGGCGTTAAGCGTGATTACATTACCATCACCTATCAACATGGCGATCAATTATTTGTACCAGCAGATCAGCTTAGTTTGGTACAAAAGTATGTGGCTTCTGAAGGAAAGACGCCTCATATTAACAAACTTGGTGGTAGTGAATGGGCTAAAACTAAGCGTAAGGTCCAATCTAAGGTTGAAGATATTGCTGATGATTTGATAGAGCTTTATGCTAAGCGCGAATCGGAAAAAGGTTTTGCTTTTTCACCAGATGACGATTTGCAAAAACAATTCGAAGATGCCTTTCCATATGCAGAGACTCCGGATCAGTTACGTTCAATTAAAGAAATCAAGGAAGATATGGAAAAGCCGAAACCGATGGATCGTCTAGTTGTAGGAGACGTTGGTTTTGGTAAAACAGAAGTAGCTTTAAGGGCGGCTTTTAAAGCAATTCAGGATAATAAACAAGTAGCTTTTTTAGTGCCAACAACTATTTTGGCTCAGCAGCACTATGAAACTATTCAAGATCGTTTCAAAGATTTTCCTGTTAATACTGCGATGCTTTCTCGTTTTCAAACTCCAGCTGAATCTAAGGAGATTATTGAGGGACTGAAGGAAGGAAAAATTGATTTAGTCGTAGGTACCCACAGACTGTTATCAAAGGATGTTGAATTTAAAGATCTTGGATTGTTAATAGTTGATGAAGAGCAGCGCTTTGGCGTTAAGCATAAAGAAAGGCTAAAGCAGTTAAAGGCTAATATTGACGTGTTGACTCTCACTGCTACGCCAATTCCTAGAACTTTGCATATGTCGATGGTTGGGGTGCGCGATTTATCTGTGATGGAAACTCCGCCTCAGAATAGATATCCAATTCAAACTTATGTGATGGAACAAATTCCAAGCGTAGTAAGGGATGCATGTTTGCGTGAAATGCAGCGTGATGGACAGGTCTTTTACCTACATAATCGAATTAGTGATATCGATGAAACTGTGGAAAAGCTGCAACAATTAATCCCGAATGCGCGGATTGCTAGTGCTCATGGACGAATGAGTCAAAATCAATTGGAAGACATTTTGTATCGGTTTTTGAACCGTGAATTTGATATTTTAGTAACGACGACCATCATTGAAACGGGTATCGACATGCCTAATGTTAATACGATGATTATCGAAGATGCTGATCACTATGGTTTGAGCCAGCTTTATCAGCTGCGAGGGAGAATCGGTCGTAGTGCCAGACTTGCCTATGCATATTTTCTGTACCAGCCTAACAAAGTTTTAACCGAAGTTGGTGAAAAACGCCTAGATGCAATCCGCGATTTTACTGAATTAGGGTCAGGCTTTAAGATTGCTATGCGTGATTTGTCGATTAGAGGAGCTGGCAATATGCTGGGAGCCCAGCAGCACGGCTTTATTGATAGTGTTGGTTATGATTTGTATTCACAAATGCTTAGCGATGCAATTAAAGAGCGTAAGGGTAAGAAGACAGTTAAGAAGTCAAATGCAGAGATTGATTTAAAACTTGAAGCCTATATTCCAGATTCATATATTGGCGACCAAGAAGAAAAAATCGAATTTTACAAAAAGATTAAAGCAGTCAATAATCAGGAAGAATTAGATAAAATTGAAGATGAACTAATTGATCGCTTTGGTGATTATCCAGCAGCTGTTGAGAATTTACTTGCTGTAGCTGGGTTAAAGGTAGATGCTGATCTAGCTCAAGTCTTAAATGTACTGAAAAAAGATAATAATACTATTAAGGTTGAGTTTAATAATGCTGCTTCACATGAATTAGAAGGACCTAATATTTTCAGAGCATTAGAACACGTAAGTCTTAAAGCACGTATTAGCATGAATCAAGAAAAAAGAATGGTTGTTTTGCTGCAACTGCCTGATAAGATGAAGAATCGAGTTTTGTTTAATGAATTAACTACGTTCTTAGAGGCTGCCAGCGAAATAGTGCAAAGATAGAGGTATAAATTATGAGAATTGATAAATTTTTAAAGGTTTCAAGATTAGTTAAGAGAAGAACTGTTGCTAAGGAAATGGCAGATCAAGGCCGAATTAAAGTTAATGGACGAGTAGTTAAGTCCAGTTACGATGTAAAAATCGATGATATTATTGAAATTGGTTACGGTGCGCGAGTAATTAAAGCCAAGGTTTTGAATATTCGCGAAACCACTAAAAAGGCTGAAGCAAGTGAACTTTACGAGTTAGTTGATTGATGACTTTCCCATAAATCGTTGTTATACTTAACGTAAACGATATTTGTTATAACAGAGGATAAAAAAATGAATCATGGTCCACATATTTACAATTCGTTAAGTCCAGAAGCTCAGAGAGAGAAGCTACTTCGTAAGCAAGCGAAAATCGAAAAACGAGTTCATCGCATTCGATTAAATAGAATTGTTGCTGTTTTTGCTATTATATTTGTGATTTTGGGTATTCAAATTACAATTAAAGTTTCACAAACAAAGCGTATTAACAATCAAGTACAAGTTGAAAAACGAGGATTGGCTAAAGTTAAGAAAACAGCTAAAACTTTAAAGACCAAGAGACAGAATCTCGATGATCCAAACTACGTTGCTAAATTAATTCGTTATAAGTTTTATTATTCTAAATCAAATGAAAATGTTTATAACGTGCACGAAAGAAATGATAATGATTAATGAAGAAGTATCAAGCCGGTAACCGGGTAACCGGGGTGATTAATAACATTACCGATTTAGGTATTTTTGTTACATTGCCTAATAGACATTCAGGATTAGTTCATCACAGTGATTTTGGTAATAATTGGGCGCGAGAAAGGCGTCAATATCAAGTAGGCCAAAAGGTTCGCGTTGTTGTCGTGCATGTCAATAGAGGCAGATTTAATCTGTCAATTGCACGCGTAAATGATCCTGATTTAGTTGATCATGATAATCAATTCTCTGATACTAAACCTGCAGAATTTGATCAGGTTTTGAACAAAGTAAGTAGAGATGCTAAAAAGGAAATTGATGAATTAAAAAAGGTTTTGAATAAAAATTAAAAATGACCCGTAATGGGTCATTTTTTTAGTTAGGGAGATTTATGAAAGTAGTAGATTTCTTTAGAAAAAATGGAATAGATTTAGAAGGTAAAACATTATTAGTGGCCGCAAGTGGAGGCCCTGATTCGATGGCTCTTCTTGATATGCTTAAAAACTTGCAAGCCAAAAAGAATTTTCAATTAATGGCTGCACATTTTAATCATCAATTAAGAGAAGACAGTGAGGAAGAAAGCGAGCTTCTAAAAAAATACTGTGATGAAAAAAATGTGCCATTATTTATTGCAAAATGGCCTAAAGAAGAACAACGGCAAGTGGGAATAGAGGCTGCAGCAAGACATGCGCGCTATGCTTTTTTAACACAAATAGCTAAAGAAAATAAGGCTGATTATTTGTTAACTGCCCATCACGGGGACGATTTGCTGGAAAATATCTTGCTTAAATTTATTCGCTCAGGTAATCCCGAAGAGATGAATAGCCTGCAAAGAGTGGGTGAAATGCATGGTGTAAAATTGTTGCGACCATTGTTGGGATACAGCAAGGACGAGCTATTGCAATATAATCAAGCTCATCGAATTGATTTTATAACTGATTCAACTAATCAGGCCGATGAAACGATGCGTAATCGCTTGCGCCATCATGTGGTGCCATTACTCAAAAAAGAAAATCCTGCTTTGATCAAGAATGCACTTTTTTTTAGTCAAAAAATGGATGAATTGATCGATTATGTTGATGAAAAAAATATTGCAGTCGGTCAATTGGAACGTTTTCTAAATGTTGCGTATCGCATTAAGAGTGAAAAATTAAAGCGATTGACGACTAAAGAAAGAACCTTTTTCTGGCAGAGAATGATTTGGCAAAAATATCATAGACGGGTTAATGAAAATTTGGGTAATTTCGCAGTCATTGAATATCAAAATTACTTTTATTTGTATAAAAAGCAAAATATTTCCGAAGTTAAAAAACAGGTAATTAGTTTAAATCAGCCATTTGTGTTTAAAAATAGAAAAATGGTGTTATATACTGAAAGAAAAGCCGGTATAAAGCTGATTGGTGATTTTTGGTTTAAGCCAAATACTGCTTTTAGTGTGGGAGAATTAACGGCGGGGAGTAAACTTCTGCTGCAAAATGGACATCATGTTAAAGCAAAAAAGAAGTTTGCAGAAAATGAGATTCCACTAGCTTTACGACCATTTTGCTTAGCCATTTATGCAGAAAACGAACCAATTTTTGTGGAGAAAATTTATCAAAACCAAAATTGGATCAAAAATGGCAAACATTATTTTCTATATAATTCTTAAAAAGTCTTCAAAATAGTTGAAAATATTAGTGGTAGCATCTTATTTTGTGATAAAATTTTAAACGTATAACTTAGAGACTTTGCGGAGGTTTTTTATGAAGAATAACCGGAATCGGCTGTTATCAAACGGCCTATTCTATATAGTTGTGTTCCTTTTGCTCCTATGGGGAATCAACTGGGCACTCGGCGGTTCTAACAATAGTGGTAGCTCAGAAAATATCAGCTATTCACAATTTGTTAAAGATTTGCGTCAAGGCAAAGTTAAAAACTTTAGTGTTCAACCTGCAAACGGTGTATATACTGTTTCAGGTAGTTACAAGACTGCACAAACAACAAAGAATCAATCAAATAATAGTTTTGATTTCTTTAGTAATAACTCAAGTAGAAAAGTATCACGCTTCTCTACTACTATGTTACAAAATGATTCTACCGTTTCTAACGTGCAAAACTTGGCACAAAAGAGTAACGCTCGGATGACGACTCAAGGAGAATCACAGTCTGGCAATTGGATTTCAACCATTGTCATGCTTGTGCCAACCGTTTTGTTTATTGTCATGCTTTGGATGATGATGAATCAAGGTGGTGCTGGCCGTGGCGGCAGCGGCGGAATTATGAATTTCGGTCGTTCACACGTCAAGCCAGAAGATCCTTCTAAGAATAAGGTTCGTTTCTCTGACGTAGCCGGTGAAGAAGAAGAAAAACAAGAATTAGTAGAAGTTGTTGAATTTTTAAAGGATCCATCAAAATATACTAAGTTAGGTGCTAGAATCCCATCTGGTGTTTTACTTGAGGGTCCTCCTGGTACTGGTAAAACCTTGCTTGCACGTGCTGTAGCTGGTGAAGCTAACGTGCCATTTTACTCAATTTCAGGTTCTGACTTTGTTGAAATGTTTGTTGGTGTTGGTGCAAGTCGTGTACGTGACTTGTTCAATAATGCCAAGAAGAATGCACCAAGTATTATCTTTATTGATGAAATTGATGCCATCGGTCGTCGTCGTGGCAATGGCACCGGCGGTGGCAACGATGAACGTGAACAAACTTTGAACCAATTATTGGTTGAAATGGATGGTTTTGAAGGCGATGAAGGTGTTATCGTCATTGCCGCTACTAACCGTTCAGATGTGTTGGATCCGGCTTTACTTCGTCCAGGTCGTTTTGACCGTAAGGTTTTAGTTGGTCGTCCAGACGTACGTGGCCGTGAAGCTATTTTGAAGGTTCATGCTAAAAACAAGCCACTTGCTCCAGATGTAGACTTGAAGGAAGTTGCTCGTCAAACTCCTGGGTTCGTTGGTGCAGATTTGGCTAATGTCTTGAACGAAGCTGCTTTGGTTGCTGCACGTAGAAATGGTACTGAAATTACTGCATCAGATATTGATGAAGCTGAAGACCGTGTCATTGCAGGTCCAGCTAAGAAGGATCGTTTAATTGCAGAACCAGAAAGACGCCGTGTTGCTTTCCACGAAGCAGGACACTCAATCTGTGGTTTGGTCTTAAGTGATTCTAGAACAGTTCGTAAGGTAACTATTGTGCCACGTGGTCGTGCCGGTGGTTACAACATCATGTTGCCTAAAGATGACCAGTTCATTTTGACTAAGAAACAATTATTTGAACAAATTGTTGGTTTAATGGGTGGTCGTGCTGGTGAAGAAGCAACTATTGGTGATAAGTCAACTGGTGCTTCTAACGACTTTGAACAAGCTACTGCTATTGCTCACAGCATGGTAGTAAATTACGGGATGACTGAATCATTGGGTATGGTTGAACTTGAAAAAGAGGGCGAAACCAATCCATACGGCTTTAAGCCATACAGTGAAGCTACTTCAGCTAAAATTGACGAAGCCGTTAAGAAGATCTTGGATGAAGCTCACGCTAAAGCACTTGAGATTGTTAAGGAAAACAAGGAAAAGCATAGAATTATCGCTGAAGCCTTGCTTAAGTACGAAACTTTAGACGAAAAGCAAATCATGTCTTTATACAAGACTGGTAAGATGCCTGAAAAATACGAAAGTGAATATCCAAGTGAATCCAAGGCTTCAACTTATGAAGAAGCTAAGGCTGCTGCAGAAAAGCGTGAAGTTGAAAAAGCAGAAAAGAAAGATTCAGATCAAGCATTAGCTAAACAAGAAAAATCTGCTTTGGAAACTCCATCAGAAAAGAATCATGAAGTTGAAGAAAATAATCCTGAAAATCCAGAAAAAACTGAAAATTCAGATAACTCAACTAAAGATACTTCTGCAGATGAAGAGCACAAAGATAATTAGATAAAAATGGGGCCTGTAACGGGCTCTATTTTTTTAGAGAGAAGGAATAAATATGAGTGATTATTTAGTAAAATCAATCGATAAAACTAAAAATTTACGTTTACTGACAATTACCGCTAAAGATGTTGTTGGTGAAGCACAAAAGCGTCATGATTTATGGTCTGCTTCTTCTGCTGTTCTTGGTCGTACACTGGTTGGTACGCTTTTGTTAGCGGGCGCCGAATTAACTGATAAAGAAGAATTGACAGTTAGATTGATGGGCAACGGCCCTGTAGGTCCAACTATTGTTACAGCTACTGCCGATTTAAAGGTGAAGGGTTACGTACGCAATCCACATATTGCTTTGCCACCAAAGAAGAATGGCCATATTGATGTAAAAAGAGCTGTTGGTCAAGGTATGCTTGAAGTTACCAAAGATTTAGGCTTAAAAGAACCATATACTGGTCAAGTTCCGATTGTTTCTGGTGAAATTGCAGAAGATTTTGCATATTATTTGACGAAGTCAGAACAAATTCCGTCAGCAGTTGGTTTATCTGTTTTTGTTAATCCAAATAATTCTATCGGCGAAGCTGGCGGATTTATGCTTCAAGCTTTACCAGGTGCCAGTGATGCTTTGATTACTGAAACAATTAAGAGAATTAAAGCTTTGCCAGCTCTTTCTACTGCATTTTTAGATGGAATGACACCAGAAGATTTAGCACGTAAGATCTTAGGCACTGACTGTAAGATTCTTGAAAAAGATGATGTAGCATTTAGCTGTGACTGTTCTAAAGAAAAATATGCAGGTATTCTTGAAACTTTGAAGAGTTCACAATTAAAGGCCATGATTAATGAAGATCATGGTGCAGAACTTACTTGCAATTTCTGCGGAAATAAGTATCATTACACTGAAGATGAATTAAAGGCTATTTTAGCCAAGAAAAATGAAGAAAAAGATTATTAATTAAATAAAAAGTCCTAGGGTTTTGTCCTGCGGGGCTTTTTTGATATTATAATAAGGTATTTTGAAAGGATGATTTGGTGGATAACAGCTGGAAAATTCGCGATATCACCATTCCTAACCGAGTTGTTGTTGCGCCGATGGCGGGAGTTTCAAATTCGGCGTTCCGCGTTGTATGTAAGAAATTCGGAGCTGGGCTGGTTGTTTGCGAAATGATTTCTGATCATGGAATTATTTATCGAAACAAAAAGACCTTAAGCATGATGGATGTAGATCCACGAGAGCACCCAATGAGTATTCAGATCTTTGGGGGAACTGAAGAAACATTACTTCAAGCTGCTCAATACATTGATCAACATACTGATGCTGACATTATTGATATTAATATGGGTTGTCCTGTGCCTAAAGTAACTAAAACCGATGCTGGTTCAAAATGGCTGCTTGATTCTAATAAAATTTATCAAATGGTCCATGCCGTGGTGCAAAATGTGCAGAAACCTGTTTCTGTTAAAATGAGAACAGGTTGGGATAAAAAGCACGTGTTCGCGGTAGAAAATGCTTTGGCTGCTCAAGAAGCAGGTGCTAGCATGATCGCAATGCATGGTCGCACCCGTAAGCAAATGTACCAAGGTGAAGCAGATTGGGAGATTTTGCACGATGTAGCTCAAGTGCTTGATGTGCCGTTTGTAGCTAACGGTGACATTAGAACTCCCGAGCTTGCCAAGAAGGCTTTAGATGAAATTGGTTGTACTGCTGTGATGGTAGGACGTGCTGCTTTAGGTAATCCTTGGATTTTAAAGGATATGACGCATTATCTAGAGACCGGTGAAAAATTACCACCACAAACAGTGCGTGAGAAGGTAGAAACTGCTAAGCATCAACTTCATGCGTTAGTTAAAATTCATGGTGAAAAGCGAGCAGTACCAGAATTTCGTCAACAGGCTGCATACTATTTAAAGGGAATTCCCCGTTCAGCCCGTACTCGTGCTAAAATAAATGAGGTCTGGACGCGTCAAGAAGTATATGACTTACTCGACAATTTTGTTGATGAGTATGAAAAAAGAGAAAAAGCTCGTGCTGCAAGACGCGCGGCAATGAACAAATAATGGAGGAAAAATAAATTGGCAAAGAACGAAATGAATGACCAATTACGTGTTCGTCGTCAAAAGATGGACGAAATGCGTGAAAACGGAATTGAACCATTCGGTCAAAGAAAGTTTGATCGTCAAGATTTAGCAAGTACTTTGGAAGAAAAGTATGGTAAAGAAGATAAAGACGAATTAAACGATGATATGCCTAAGACCAAGATTGCAGGTCGTATGCTTGCAAAGCGTGGTAAGGGTAAGGTAGGTTTCGCAGACCTTTACGACCGTACTGGTAAGATTCAAATTTATGTACGTAAGGATATCGTAGGCGAAGACAACTACAAGGTCTTTAAGAAATCAGATATTGGTGACTTCTTGGGTATTGATGGGGAAGTTATGAAGACTGATACTGGTGAGTTGACTATTCGTGCTACTCACGTAACCTTCTTATCAAAGGCTCTTCGTCCTTTGCCAGATAAGTACCACGGCTTAAAGGATGTTGAAGCAATTTATCGTCAACGTTACCTTGATTTGATCACTAACCGTGACAGCTACATGCGCTTTGTTCACCGTACTCAAATCATTCAAGCTATTCGTGATTACTTAAACAAGCAAAACTTCTTAGAAGTTGAAACTCCAGTACTTCACAACATTCCTGGTGGTGCTGAAGCTCGTCCATTTATTACTCACCACAACGCTTTGGATATTAACCTTTACATGAGAATTGCTTTGGAACTTCCACTTAAGCGTTTGATTGTTGGTGATATGGAACGTGTTTACGAAATCGGCCGTGTATTCAGAAACGAAGGTTTGGACACTCACCACAACCCAGAATTTACTGAACTTGAAAGTTACGCAGCATACTGGGACTACCACGATGTTATGGATGAAGCTGAAGGTATTATCCGTGCTGCAGCTAAGGTTGTTTCAGATGACGGTAAGATCACTTACCAAGGTACTGACATTGATTTGGGCAAGCCATTCCGCCGTGTTCACATGGTTGACTTGATCAAGGAAAAGACTGGCGTTGACTTCTGGAAGCCAATGACTCTTGAAGAAGCAACTAAGATTGCGGAAGACCACGACATCCACGTTGAAAAGTTCTGGAAAGTTGGTCACATTATTAACGCCTTCTTTGAAAAGTACTGTGAAGAAACTATTGTTGACCCAACCTTCGTTTACGGTCACCCAGTAGAAATCTCACCACTTGCTAAGAAGAATGCTGACGATCCAAGATTTACTGATCGTTTTGAAATTTACATCATGGGTGAAGAATACGGTAACGCCTTCTCAGAATTGAATGATCCTGATGATCAACGTGAACGTTTCGAAGCTCAAATGGAAGAACGTGAAGCAGGTAACGACGAAGCTGATATGATCGATGAAGATTACCTTCGTGCTATGGAATACGGTATGCCACCTACAGGTGGTTTGGGTATCGGTATTGACCGTTTGGTAATGCTTTTAACTGATGCTCCAGCTATTCGTGATGTTCTTTTGTTCCCAACAATGCGTCCAGAACGTGTTGAAAGCGTAGAAGCTGAAGTTAAGGCTGATATGGAAAAGAAGAATAAAGAAAACAAATAGTATTATAAATTAAAAAACTCTTATCTATGTTTTAAGCATGGATAAGAGTTTTTGTTTATGTATTTTTTAATTGAGAATCATTTTTTCATCAGAGTATTTTTTAGGATCATTTAAATCCCATTGCTGATATCTAACTTCTTGACACTTAAAGCCTAATTTTTTGTAAAGCTTTTTGGCCTTAGTATTTTCTGCAAATACGTCAAGACTAACTGGTCGACTCATGTACCTCAAAGCTGTCGTTGCTAAAGCATACCCGATACCTTTATTTTGATGAATTGGATCTACATAAATGTAATCCAGTTCTTGGGGATGGACTGCAACGAAGCCCAATATGCTGTCAGCATCATAAGCTACATAAATTTTGCAGGAGAAAAAATCATCCTTATATGGAGCTGTCTCTAAAGGTATGAAGTATTTTTCCGCACCACCAATTGTTAGCTCTTCTTTACGACTAACGTCGTGAATGCGGCATACTTCAGCATAATCGTTTGGTTGATATTCTCTGATATTAAATTTTGGCATGTTTTTCTCGCTTCCCAATATTAAGATTTTGATTTAGAAAGCAATAGTACGTAATCTCATGTGAAATCTCCTTTAATTAAATTGAAGATATTGTAGCAATTTTTTTAATTCGGTACAATAACTAAAATTAACTTAGTTAAAAACAGATAAGTAATATTTTTTCAAAAAGTATTTGCAAAGAGAATAATTTTTGCTATAATACTTTTTGTATCGCGGAAGTAGTTCAGTGGTAGAACATCACCTTGCCATGGTGGGGGTCGCGGGTTC
>NZ_PCZD01000030.1:0-23052 GCF_002553975.1 Lactobacillus sp. UMNPBX6 | reverse complement strand
GGCCCTATCCATCCCCGCATTAAAATACGGGGATTTTCGGGCGTTTTTCATTAAACCCAAAATTAAAACATAATTATTTTACTTGCAATGTGAACTAAAATAGACGAAAATGAATGTATTAAAAGGAAAATGTCATTGTGGCATTTTCTTTTTTTATTAATAGCTACAATTTATTTGTGGGAGATATATAAATGAATACTAAGTCAAAACGTATGAGCGCGGCTGGCTTGCTGATCGCCATTGGTATTGTCTATGGCGATATCGGTACTAGTCCACTTTATGTTATGAAGTCTATTGTCGAAGGCAATGGCGGTATCGGAAATGTTAACCGCGATTTCATCATCGGTTCCATTTCTTTGGTTCTTTGGACCGTGACACTACTAACTACCTTACAAACGGTTTTGATTGCGCTAAAAGCAACCAACCATGGTGAAGGTGGTATTTTTGCTCTGTATACTTTGGTTAGAAAGAGAGCCAAGTGGCTGGTATTGCCTGCTTTGATCGGTGGGGCTGCCATCTTAGCCGATGGTACGTTAACTCCAGCCGTAACTGTCACCACCGCGATTGAAGGGTTAAAAGGTCTTCAATTTGGTGGCAGCGTTCCTGTTTCTACCCAGGAAATGGTAATCATGATTACCGTAATTATCCTGCTGCTGCTCTTTTCTATTCAAAAGATGGGAACCAGTATCATTGGTAAGGCGTTCGGCCCTATCATGTTTATCTGGTTCACCTTCTTAGGCGTCATGGGTGTTATCAACATGGCTGGCGATTGGTCAATCATTCAAGCGATTAACCCAGTTTATGCCATTAAGTTACTCTTCAGCCCTTATAATAAAGCTGGAATCTTTATCTTAGGATCAATCTTCCTGGCTACTACTGGTGCTGAAGCTCTTTACTCTGATGTAGGACACGTTGGTAAAAAGAACATCATCGGTTCATGGCCATTTGTATTTGTTTGCTTGTCACTCAACTACTTTGGTCAAGGTGTTTGGATTTTGAACAACCCAACTTTCCGTCCTGCCGACGGCGGCGTGCTTAATCCATTCTATGAAATGATTCCAATCAACATCAGATTGTTTGCTATCATCTTGGCTACTGTTGCCGCTGTTATTGCTTCACAGGCTTTGATCACTGGATCATTCACTTTGGTCGCTGAAGCCAGTGGACTTAAATTCTTGCCAAGAATGAATATCGATTATCCATCAACAGAAAAAGGTCAGATCTATATTCCTTCCATCAATAAAGGAATCTGTGTTGCTACTATCGCAATCGTTTTGTACTTCCAGACTTCTGCTCACATGGAAGCAGCCTATGGTCTTTCCATCACGATTTCAATGCTTGCAACTACCATCTTGCTTTATGAATGGTTAGTGTTGAAGAAAATTAACCCACTTTGGAACCGGATCTTCTTGATCTTCTTCGGTGTTCTTGACATTATGTTCATGATCTCAAGTTTAACCAAGTTCACCCACGGTGGTTACGTATCACTCTTCATTGCTGGTGTAATCGGCTTCATCATGTATGTTTGGTACTACGGTAACAAGGTTCGTGATAAACGTGAATCACGTAATGCTTACGTTCGCTTAGACGAATATACCGATATGCTTACCAACTTAAGTCACGACGAAGATTATCCAACTTACGCTACTAACTTGGTTTACATGGCTAACGTTAAGTACAACAAGTTTATTAAACGTGAAATCTTGTACTCTATTTTGGATAAACGTCCAAAGCGTGCTAAGGCTTACTGGTTCGTTACCGTTAATGTAACCAACGAACCATTTACCGCTGAATATGCCGTTAATACCTACGGTACTAAGAACGTAATTAACATTCAGCTATACTTAGGTTTCAAGAAGCAAACTAGTGTGAATGTCTACATTCGTCAAATCGTTCACGATTTAATCGCTGACGGCACAATCGAACCACAACCACAGGAATACACTACTACTCCTGGACGTGATGTTGGTGACTTCTCATTCGTTATCGTTAACGATGTCATCAGTCCTCAAACTCAATTAGTTGGTTATGAAAAATGGTTAGTCGAAGCTCGTGTTCGTTTGCAAAACTTGTCTTCTAACCCTGCTTCATGGTTCGGTTTGGAATACGCAGATACCGTCATTGAACGTGTACCATTAATCTTAGGTAAACCAAATCCATCTTACATTAAACGGATTAAACCTAAGGATTATTCCAACGCTAAGAAATAATAATAGACAAATCAAAAAGGCACCCGTGATGGGCGCCTTTTTAGTGCAATAAACTTATTATATGGGTAGTAAGTAAGTTATAAAGACTGCAGCGTAGTAGCGGCACTGCAATCAGCTCTATTATAGTGTTGAAAATGTAAAATGGCTAACATTTGTGCTTTTTAATATTAATAAAGAGTAAATATTATAGTTGTATCAATTTTCTAACGACAGAAAAAAGCGGTCTTTCGACCGCCCACAATTCTTTCGAGTCGATAGCTAGTCGACCCTCAACACACGTTATAGTGTATTATTTCTTCATATTAAGTACCATTATAACATGATAAAAAAAGCTCTGCACAACGGCAGAGCCACTTGCAAGTTATCGTCTTGCATTGCATGCATCCATGATCAATGAGATCACAACACTTATTCTACGAATATTTTACCATGACAAAATAAAAGCACGAAGTTCTAAATCAAAAGAACCTCGTGCTTATTTTTATCTAAACTACCAAATCACAACACGTTTTTTAGGATCAAGCCACATACCGTCGCCTTCCTTAACGTCAAATGCCTTGTAGAATTCTTCTTGGCATTGTGATTGGACGTTAGCACGTTCTGGACCAGGTGCGTGAACGTCAACTGAAACTTGCGTCTTAATAGACTCAGTAAGTTGCTTATTAGCCCAAACACGAGCAAAGTTTTCAAACAACTTCTTCATATCGCCGTTTTCACCCTTGTTAGCTTGAACAGCAGCAGTTAAACCACCTTGGTCAGCGATGTTTTCTGAAACAATTTGCTTACCGTTCAAAGTTACAGGACCATACTTGATGCCGTCGAACAAGTCGATTTCAGCTTGCGTACGCTTCTTGAATTCTGCATAGTCAGCGTCAGTCCACCAGTTCTTCATGTTGCCGTATTCGTCGAATTGTGCACCGTTGTTGTCGAATGCGTGTGAAACTTCGTGGGCGATAACAGTACCGATACCACCGAAGTTTTCAGCACGATCTTGCTTCAAGTCGTAGAATGGTGCTTGCAAAATTGCGGCTGGGAAAGTTAAGTCGTTTCTTTGTGGGTCGTAACAAGCGTTAACCAAGTTACCTGGCATGAGCCATACAGTACGGTCAACTGGCTTGTGCAGCTTCTCTACGTTGTACTTAACTTGTTCAATTTCAGCAGCTCTAGCGTTTGAGTAAAGGCTGCCACCTTCGCTAGCTGGGGTTACGTGCAAACGATCGTAGATTTCTTCAATCTTGTCTGGATAACCGATCTTCAAGATCAAGGCACGTAACTTAACGATTGCCTTGTGCTTAGTTTCTTCAGAAAGCCAGTCATTGTTCTTGATACGTTCTTCGTAAACATCAAGCATCTTGTGAATCATTGATAAAACGTCTTTTTTAGCGTCTTCGCCAAAGTAAGTCTTACCGTAGTAAACACCAACAACTTCACTAAAGATGCCGTTAGCAAGGTGGTATGCTTGCTTTTCTTGGCTTTGAAGTTCTGGTTGACCTGACAAAGCTTGGCTAAATGGGAATGATGCTTCACGGAAGTCTTGGGACAAGTAGCTAGCAACACCATTGATGAACTTAACGATCATCCAACCCTTGATTTCATCGAAGTTGTCCTCGTTAATTAATTCATCGAAGTGATCCAAGTAGCGAGGTTCTGCGACGATTACGCGGTCTGGAACTTCACCCAAAGCTTCCTTCAAGAAGTAGTCCATCTTGAAGTTAGTAATCTTCTTTTCAAAGTCTGAGATTGGCATTGGGTTGTACATTGCTGGGTAGTCTGCCCATTCTTCAGATGACTTAACTACCTTAGATACCTTGTCATCGAACTTCATGGCATCGTCAACGTATTCTTCAGCTTGACCCGCTGAAAGACCTGCCATCTTAAGAAGCTCAATTGATTGCTTCTTCAAAACGTCGAGCAATTTTTGTGCCGCATCAGTCTTATAAGTAGTTGTATCTGGCAAGAAAATTGATGAACCGAAGAATTGCAATACATTGATCTTAGTGTTCTTCATATCGGCATCAACGTCGAAGCTGAATGGCAATGCAAAAGCCGCCTTGAACAAGTCTGGAACCTTCAAGTTGAAGTCAGCAAAGTCACGAATACCTTCAAGCAAGGCTAAATCAGCTTGGATAGGCTTAGCGCCATCTTCATCACGACGCTTAAAGTCACGCGCTAACTTGTAAAGTTCAACTGCCTTCTTCAAGTTAGGCACATCAGCAACTTCTTTTTTACCATCGGCAAAATCTGCGAAGTCCTTCATCAACTTCTTTTCAACATCAAGGTCAATGTTGTCGAAGCTAGCAATTCTTGAACGGTCTGATGGGATCTTGACGTTTTCAAGCCATTCAGAGTTAACTGCTAAGTATAAATTATCTTGTGGACGAGTACCTACTTTTGGTTCGAGGATGTCGCCGGCACCGCCGCGAACAGCCATTTTATTATTCATTCAGGAAAATCCCCCTTTTTTGGTGTCTAAAAAATTAAATCAAGCTAATTATATCATTTTAATTTAATTTTGTATGCTTTTTACTTATTTATAAATAGTTAATTCTTTGTGCACTCTCATGTAAGTTGGAATCATGACTACGATCATCAAGGCGATCACGATAGCGGCTACCCAGAAGAATGGAATATAACCAGCATGGTCGATGATTAAACCACCAAAGAGCGGTCCAAACGCACGCCCGATCCCGGAAGCCACCATGTTGGCACCTTGGTACTTGCCTTTACTGGTGAGTGGTGACAAGTCGTTGACGTAAGCAGGAATAGCTGGGAACGCGGTTGATTCACCCAAGGTCAAGATGAACATTGATAAAGCGAAGTGCGCGAAGTCTTTGGCAAAAACTAATGTGATAAACGATAGTGAGAACATGCAGATCCCAAAGATGATCTGATGGAATAGATTTTTAAAAATATTAGGAAAACGAGCCAAAATACCTTGCATGATGACGATAATTCCGGCATTAAGGGTCCAAAGCAAGCTGTACAAGTGGAATGGAATTCCAAGTGAAACCATGTAAACGGACAAGTTGGATTCCCAGTTCATGTACATCAGCCAAGTTACGCCCAAGGTGGCGAAGAAGACCATCGTCATAATGAAATTGCGCTTTGGCATTGGTTCTGCCTTGTACTTTTCGCCCTTCTTATGCTTGGCCATTCTCTCCTTGTGGAAGGCAATAATTGGCCTGTAGTTGAAGATCGCATTGATGAAGGCAATTAAAAAGAGCAGTGCCGCAATCACGAATAGAAGCGTAATTGATAAGTCGTAGAGGTATCCTACGATCAAAGTACCGGTTACCACACCCAAGTTTTGTGAGAAGTACAAAACGTTGAAGACGTAGCGGCCCGGATATTTTTTTAAACTAGTGGCAACGGAGTTGATCAAGGTTCCGTTCCAGCCGCCCAAGAAGCCGGTCAAAGTCAGCCAGACCCAATATTCTGGCCAGCCATGAAATGCGGCCATCAAAAATAAGACTGCAGCATCTAGACCTAAGCCCCAGAGCATCAATGGGTACGGATTGTATTTATCATAAAGACGTCCTGAAATAATTGAGCCGAGGATGTTGCCGGCACAGTTACAGAACAGGACCACACCAATGATTGACAGACTGATGTGCAGCTGTTTGTTTAAGTAAACAGAAGTTAATGGCCAAATGAAACTAGCACCGATCCAAGTAGCTAATTCACCTACGATCAGCCAAATTAACTTAATTTCATCAGTTTTAATTTTTCCATGTGCATTTTTCATATTTGCCTCCCTAATGTTCTTTTTGTCCATTGTCTAGCTTATCAAGAAGTACAAAAAAAGAACAGTGCCAAGCTGACACTGTTCGTAAACTATTTAACTTATTCTGTTTTCTTTTGTCCCGTCAATTTTTCAATGTCGGTGATATCTTGCGCCACCTCGAGGCATCCCAGATACTGATCATCGTCATCATGGACGGCGTAGTAACGCAAATAGAGCTTTCTACCCATCTTTCTTGGCGTAAACCAATATGAGATCTCGTTCTTCTTACCTTCATGAAATTCCTTGAAGATCTTCTCGATGATTGGCTTGCTGGCCGGTGTGTGGCAGGAGAAGACGGAGTTGCCGATCGCGTTTTTAGAATGAGGGAAAATATTCGCACCGCCGCCGAAGTAAGCTACCTTGTCGTTAGCATCGACGAAAGTTAAAGCAAATGGCAACATGTCTAAAATTGCGGACAGTTGTTTTAGATTCAATGATCCTTCCTTGAAGTTAATGAACAAGCTGGAAAGATTATCAAACGAAATTGGGCCGGCAGCCTTTGGTTCCTTTTTTGGCTTCCAGTTCATCGGTGGATTAATCAAGGTATAGCCGATTTGCTTTTCTTCTTGTTTGACGTTTTCCCAGTCTTCTTGATTTGCGACTTCATCGATCATCGGAATCATGATGTCTTCTTCCTTGAAGATCATCTCAAGCACTTCGTGACTAGTTTCCTTGATCGCCTTATCCAATTTTTCTGCATCAATTGGATCAGTATTAGCAATCTCATTTGCTTGTTCAATTAAACGTCTAATCTTGTCATCCACGCCCCACATTACTTGTGGCGGAGCAGTGATGCCATATTTGGTCATTAGTGGAAACAGTGATGTTTCTTTTCTAGCATAGTGCTTATCAATCGTAGCTAAATCAGACAATGCTTGTTTGATTTTATCTAAGGTTTCATCAGATTTGTTATCTTCCCACTTTTTCAAGTTAGGCAATAAAAAGTCATTGACCAGCGACTTGATAACCACGTTTTCCTGCTTGATTGTGTTCACCGGATGACCTGGTATGGAAAAATCGGGATTTTCCTTGTTCTCTTTGATATTGCCCCTAAACACATCAGCGTGAACGTTACACAAATATTGAATCTTGCGTGGATCCAAACCTTGTGCGATTAATTCCCGCTCTGCTGCCGTAATTTCAGATACGTCGACCTTATCGAACGCCTCCTGAAACATCTTCTTCGCTGTCGCAAAATCGCCGCCAGCTTGGATATAATGCAAGATCTTGAGCAGCGCCTCTTGTCTTTCTTTACTTAAATTCGCCATTATTCAATCACCTTGTAACCCTTTTCTTCAAAAGCCTGTTTAATCTTGTTTAAATCGATCTTCATTGCTTGTGCACCAAGCGGAATCGTCATTACTCTACCTACTGTGCTGAGCAAGCCTGGAATCTTAATTCTGGTAAAACCACAGTCATACATAATCTGGATAAAATCAGGATATTCATCAGCCAGCTTTTTAATTGGCACAGAAAAGTCGATGATCTTTTGTTTTTCTTCTGTCTTTTCAATCTCGTCTTTTTCACTTTGATCATCAAGCATCCCCAGCTGCTTCTTAGCGGCTTCAGTCATCCTCTCAGGCGACCAAACAGGATACCAGACTAATTGCACCTGGCATAAATCAATGCCGTCCACGGTCAACACAGCCTGTTTAATGTGGTCTTGCAAATAAGTAGACAATGGACAACCACTGATCGTCAAAGTCATTCTTACGGTTGCCTTGCTTCCTTCAATATCGATGCCATAGATCAAACCTAAGTTAACAATATCAACCTGCAATTCAGGATCGATAACCTTTTGCAAGGCGGTCATAATTTGATCAACTAACTCTATTTTTTCTTCTTTCATCGTTTTTCTCCACAAAATAAGGGTAACTGTAAATCTAATTTTACAATTACCCCTTGTTTTTATCTATTATCTATCTTTGCAATTTATCCCAAATAACGACTTTGCCAGCCTTCAATGACTTAGGCACATCGATAATTCGTTGGTTGCTTGAACCTCTGAATTGCAAGGTCAAATCTTTCTTTGCTTCAAGGAATCGTCCATCAACCAAGATATCGATCTTCGACAGCATTTCTTTTTTATCAGGAGTTTCCTTTTGCAATTCATCCCAAGTGTAGCCTGACCAAGACCAGATGTCTTTGGTATGACCGAATTCTTTTCTAACTCGGTTAATAATTTTCAAGCAAACCCAAGTGTTCAAGAATGGTTCACCGCCTAAAAGGGTCAAACCTTGCACATAAGGCTGAGACATATCTTTGATGATCTGGTCTTCAAGGTCTTGCGTATAAGGCTGACCATAGTTGAAGTTCTGCGCTGCCAAGTTGTAGCATCCCGGACAGTCAAACAAACATCCAGAAACGTAAAGACTACATCTTACACCTTCACCATCAACGAAGTTGAACGGCTTATAGTCCGCAATCTTGTGCAAACTATGCTCTTCACTCTTCCATTCTTGTGGCTTAGGATTCTTAGGCATCGCCTTTTGCTTAAGCAACTTCTTAGCGTGATCAACTTGAGGCTTATATTGATTTGAGTCAACAAATACCGTATCACCATCAATATTAACCTTGATCAAACTGCTTCGAATGTCAGGGCCTTCTTGATCGTTTTTATCTTTCTTTGGCATTTTCTTTAGTTTCCTCTTCAGCTTCTTCGCGTACTAAGCCCATGGTCATGTGCTTTACTCTGTGAGCAATTTCTTCATGACGACCGTGAACCATAGGTCTCTTCAAAGGATTACCAAGGTAGCCGCAGGTTCTCTTTACACAGTCACAGGTACGTGGATCGTGGTTGCCGCAGACTGGGCATTGGAAGCCTTTAGCAGTAGCCTTGAATTCACCGGCAAAACCACACTTGTAGCACTTGTCGATTGGAGTGTTGGTACCAAGGTAGCCTACCTTGTCGTAAGCCCAGTCCCAAACGGCTTCAAGAGCTGCTGGGTTTTGCTTCAAGTTAGGGTATTCGCAGTAGTGGATGAAACCACCAGCAGCGTATTTTGGATAATCCATTTCGAAACTCAACTTTTCAAATGGAGTTGGGTGCTTTCTAACATCGTAGTGGAATGAGTTAGTGTAGTATTCCTTGTCAGTGATGTCCTTAACCTTGCCGAACTTAGCAGTATCAAGTCTGCAGAAGCGGTCGGTCAAACTTTCACTTGGAGTTGAGTACAAGCTGTAGTGGTAGTGGTTAGGATCGTCCTTTTCCCACTTAGCACATAAGTCATGCATCTTCTTAACGATCTCAACAGTGAAGTCGTGAGCTTCCTTGTTGTGTTCCCAATCGGAACCGTAGAAGACAGTACCTACTTCGTAAAGGCCGATGTAGCCCAAGGAAACAGTGGCACGGCCGTTCTTGAAGAGGTCGTTAACGTTGCCATCTTCTGAAAGACGCTTGCCAAATGCACCGTATTGGTAAAGGATTGGTGCGTTGACTGGCTTAGCTTCGGTTACGCGGTGAGCCTTGAATTGCAATGCTTCGTGGCAGGTTTGCATTCTAACTTTGAAGATCTTCCAGAAAAGATCCATGTCGCCGTGACTTTCCATAGCGATTCTTGGCAAGTTAACAGTAACAACACCTAAGTTCATTCTGCCTGAGTTAACTTCCTTGCCGTTCTTGTCCTTCCAACCTTGTAAGAATGAACGACAACCCATCGGACACTTGAATGAGCCGGTGATTTCTTTAATCTTGTCGTAGCTCAAAACGTCTGGGTACATTCTCTTGGTTGAACATTCGATGGCAAGCTTCTTAACATCGTAGTTAGGATCACCTGGGTGCAAGTTGAGCCCCTTCTTAAGGGTGAAGAGTAATTTAGGGAAGATCGCGGTTCTGTGTTCTTTACCCAAACCAGCAATTCTGATTCTTAAAATATCTTTTTGGATTTCTTTTTCAATCCAAGAAGTACCAAGGCCGAAGCCCAAGCTAGTAAATGGTGTTTGACCTTGGCTTGAGAACATAGTGTTGATCTCGTATTCCAGGCTTTGCATAGCGTCGTAGATGTCTTTCTTAGTACGCTTCTTAGCAAAAGCATCTGCTTTTTCTTCATCGTCAATTAATTCTTTAGCATCCTTTAAGTGCTTTTCGTAGTTCTTTTGAGCAAAAGGAGCTAAAACTTCATCGGCACGGTCGAACGAACAACCACCGTATTGACTTGAAGCTACGTTAGTGATGATTTGGACAACTTGGCTGGTAGCAACGCCGATTGAGTTAGGACTTTCCATGTAGGCATTACCAATCTTGAAGCCGTTGGTAAGCATTTCTTTGAAGTCGATCAAGCAGCAGTTAGACATCGGTGAAAGTGGAGTGTAATCCAAGTCGTGCCAGTGAATGTCACCGCGAAGGTGTGCTTTAGCGATGTGTTCATGCATCATAGTCAGACCAACGGTCTTACCTACTGTACCTGCAGTCAAATCACGTTGAGTGCTGAAGACATCACTATCTTTATTTGCGTTTTCGTTAACGATGGTTGGGTCTTTATGGACTAAGCGTTCCAAACGGTTTTTAGTATCAATTTGTTTTTCCCATTCGGCAACGTCATGCTTGCGATAAGCAACATACTTTTTGGCAGCTTCAATATAGCCAAGTTCATTCAAGCTTTGTCTAAATGCATCCGCAACATCTTGTGCTGTTACAGTGTCATCATCAAGCTTATCCATAATCTTGCTTAAAATTACTGTCTTAACATCGTCCAAGCCAAGAGCGTGAATAACCATCTCCAATTTAAACAATTCGAACGGATATTTAGCGCCATCACGCTTAACAAACATTGTCGGTGTATTTAATTTCTGTTCCAGTTCTTGCTTTAACATAAAGATCAACCCCTCTAAATCTATGAATCAATCTTACCATAGAACACAATATATTGTATTCTATACATATAGAGACATCTACACCTTGTATTTAGCAAATTGCTGTCATTAAAACATTTTTGAGCAAGAAAAAAAGTTGAGAGAAATTTCTCCCAACTTTTTGGTATTTTTTGAAATATTTTTAGTTATTTTTACGCTTACGATCTACGCCAAATCCGAACAATCCTAAACCAGCGGGTAGGGATCCTAAGATATCGGTAGATTCTTTAGCACCAGTTTGTGGCAATGCCAACACACCGACAAATTTTCCAAAATTCTTCTTCATTTTGAACATCCCTCTTTCCCTATTTCATAATTAAACATATCAGAACATCAAAAAAGTTTGGTAGAAAATTTCCACCAAACTCTTAGTTTTCTAATTAATCAGCCACGTGAGTAAAAGCTGTATCCTTAACTCTTACGTAGACAGGTTGTCCTTTCCAGTAACCTGACTTGTAGTATTTAACGCCGCGGTAAGTATAAGTACGCTTTGGCGTGTTGTAATTTCTACCATCATTAGTTAAGAAGTACTTCTTGCCCAAACGACGACCATATTTATTGTAGATGTATGCCTTGTGCTTGATATGGAAAGTAGCGTGGTTAGCCTTGTAGTCGTAAACTTTCTTATCATGCTTGTACTTGTGGTATGCACGCGTACCTTCTTGAATACCTTCGTCAACTGCTCTACCGACTAAATAACCGTTGAAAGAACCCCAGAATGCATCTGAATATGGGCTAGCTTGAACGGTAGTAGCAGCTGGAGCCGCAACAGAAATCCCCATAATACCTGTCACAGCAACAATACCTAACTTTTTAATTTTCATCCTTGAAAAAATTCACTGTAATTATATCACCAACTCATTATTCCAAAGATATGAGTAATAAAAAAAGTTTGGAAATAGCTTCCAAACTTTCTGAAATATATTCAATTACTTATTTTTCTTGAAGTATTGACCCTTATTTACTTCGTAGTACTTCTTGTAACGAGCGTAGTAGTTGTGGAACATGTATTTCATCAAAAGCCAACGCTTAAAGTTACGGTCCTTGTCGTAGAAGACAGTAGTGCCATAACGGCCTTTGTGAATTAATTCTTCTGCAGTGTCCTTAGCATCGTTTTCAAAGGCGTATTCCTTAAAGATCTTAACTGGTACACCCATCCATAAAACGTGCTTAGACTTCAACTTGTTGCCGTATACAGTGTCCTTATCCTTCAAGCTGTCTTCAACGTAGTCGTCAATGTACCACTTAGCCAAGTTGTAACCGTTCAAAGTTACGTAGAAGCTTGAACGACCTTGACGCAAGTTGATTTCGAAGAACTTGTATTGACCGTCACGAGTATCGTACTTGATATCAAAGTTAGCCATACCAGTGTAGTTCAACTTTTCAAGGAAGGCTTGAACTTGTTCGTACAACTTTTCATCGTATGCTGGCAAGATAGTCATGTAGTTACCAATTGATTGTGGGGTTGGGTCTTCCAATAATGGGTGACCTAAGCACATCATCTTAACTTGGTGGTTTTTGTCAACGTATGCATTCAAGGTTCTCATGTTTGAGTCATCACCAGGAATGAAGTCTTGTAAAATAAGGTCTTCAGTATAACCGTGGGTGTAGATCTTGCCTACGATATCCTTGAATTCATTTTCATCATGAATAGTGAAAGTCTTCTTACGACCTTCGAATTGGCAGTTAAGCCATGAAACTGGGTCTTCTGGCTTAAGTTCTACTGGGAATTGGAATGGCACATCAGTGTACTTGCCTGACTTGTAATCATCCATAGTGATGATCTTAGTCTTAGGATATGGCAAACCATATTCTTCAGCTACTTCGTAGAAGCCTTCCTTTGAAATCAACTTTTCAAGCAAGTCGTAATCGATGTAAGGTACGATAAATACCTTGCTCAATTCTTCCTTATGCTTTGAAAGAAGTTCTGCATAACCATCACCACAAGCAATCAAAATTACAGGTTCCTTATGGTCCTTGTAGATTTCCATCTTTTTACGCATAACATCCATGAAAGTTGGATCTGCGCTAAAACCATGGTGAAGTTCTACGTCAACAATCTTTGAATAACGGGTTGCGGCAAGTTGTGCATCAGCCATTGCCTTAACCTTAATACCGTAAGCCTCGTTAAATGAACGAGCCATACCATAAACGTTAATGTCACTACCAAGTAAAATTGGTGTAAATTTCTTAGTCATTATCCTCAATAATCCCCTAAATTAAAGTAACTTACCTTGCTTAATCAAATTAGCAACTTCAGGTTGAACATGTTGGTACTTCTTAACAGTGTTTTCGTAATCTACGAAGAACAACTTGTACCAAACAAGGAAGGTGTAGATGGCCCAGATTTGTCTTCTGTGTGAACCATCGCCCTTGTAGTTATCATCAAGAAGCTTGATAATCTTCTTTTGATCGAAAATGTCGTTAACAAATTCTTCTTCGAACAAGCTACGTACTTGCTTGTAGAAACGTGGTTCCTTAAGCCATTGCTTGATTGGTGTTGGGAAACCAAGCTTTGGACGCTTAGCCCATTCATCAGGCAATACCTTCTCTGAAGCCTTACGAAGTGCGTACTTGGTATCATGACGGTTAACCAAGTACTTGGTTGGGATTGAGTTAGCTAATTCTGCGATCTTCTTATCAAGATATGGAACACGAACTTCAAGTGAGTGAGCCATTGAAATCTTATCGGCCTTTTGTTCAATATCGTTAATCATGAAGTGGTGCAAATCGATGTATTGCATTTGCTTAACGTTATCGATGCCCTTAACCTTCTTGAAGTCCTTTTGGTAAATGCCGTTAACAGTCAACTTATTGCGGTAAGTTGGTTGCAAAATGCTGTTGGCATCCTTTGAGGTAAAGATAGTTGGGTAATCCATATCGTAAATTACTGATTGACCAACGTAGAATTCACTTGGTTCAGCCAAGTTGGTGTACATGTGAACTTTACCTGGGAAATTAGGCATCTTCTTAATCTTGTGGGCCAACTTAATTTGCTTCTTCTTAGGAAGTTTCTTAAGTTCGCTAGTGAAGATCTTAATGATATCGTTATGAGTGTGCATCCCGTAGTTAACGTAGCCAGCAAACAATTCGTCGGCACCTTCACCAGAAAGTGCAACAGTAACGTGCTTACGAGCTAACTTACACAAGTACCAAAGTGGGATGATTGATGGGTTGGCATCTGGTTCATCCATGTGGTATTGCATTTCTGGAAAATCACGCATAGCTTCGTCGGCATCAACCTTGTCACTGTAGAACTTCCAGTGGTTGATGTCAGCTAATGCCTTAGCCTTTGAAGCTTCATCGTAAGTTGAGTCATCAAAACTTACTGAGAAAACATCGTCTGGGTTAAGCAAAGTAGTCAAGTATGAAGAGTCAATACCTTCTGACAAGAATGCACCCACCTTAACGTCAGCAATTCTGTACAAATCGACGGTTTCCTTCAAGTCATCGTTGATACGCTTCAAAGTTTCTTCAAAGCTTAAACTATTTTCCTTGTATTCCGCATCCCAGTATTGGTGGGTCTTCATTTCACCATCTTTGTATTCGAACCAGTGACCTGCTGGAAATCTGTAAACGCCTTTAAAGAAGGTTTCTTCAAGGTCGTTGTATTGGTTCATGAGGTATGGCTTAACAGCTTCAACGTTCAATTCACGCTTGAACTTTGGATATTCCAAGAAACTCTTAAGTTCTGAACCTACAAGTAAGTGGCCATCTTGGTTGCTGTAGTACATTGGCTTAATACCAAAGAAGTCACGTGCACCATAAAGGGTCTTGTTGTTGTCATCCCAAATAAGGAAGGCAAACATACCACGTACCTTCTTAAGAAGGCCATCCATGCCCCACTCTTCATAACCGTGAAGCAATACTTCAGTATCGGCCTTGGTAGTGAAAGTGTGGCCTGCTTTAATTAATTGTTCTCTTAATGGTTTAAAGTTGTAAATTTCACCATTAAAGATAATTGCTCTAGTTTTATCTTCATTATAAATAGGTTGAGCTCCTCCACGAAGATCGATAATTGACAATCTTCTGAAACCAAGGGCAACCTCATCATTAGTGTAATAACCGTCGGAATTAGGTCCACGGTGCTTGATAGTAGCCATCATCTTACCAATAACGGCTTGTTTTTCGTTTATTTTTGGATCATAAAATGCGACAATTCCGCACATATTTCAACTTCCCCTAAGCTAATTTCTCTCTACTTTATCTATATATAAATATACTTACACTTATAATTTTTTTACTTTAACTTTTTTATTATAAGCTAAACACTTGTAATAGCCAAATAGGTTTACTTTTCTTTACCTAAACTAAATAAAATATACCCGCCGTCTTGAAGCAGCACCATAGCCAAAGACTTGAATACGGTGACGTTTCAAGTCGACGTTAACGATATAGCCAGCTGCTTCGTTATTATGGTCAATTTGGCGTTTCAAATTTTTATTGAATTTTGTGGTCAAAGAATGTTTTGGCCCCATTAAAGCCGAGCAGTTAAACAGAATGTATTGGATACCATTGATTCTGTATTGATCTTCGCGGTGACGGTGGCCGCAGAAATAAGCAATGATGCGAGCGTTCTTTACATGAGTGAAGTTGAAGTCATTGGACAAACGGAATTCTGCTGGCTCGCCGTCGCTAGCATGCATGCGGCCTTTTTCTCTTTGGTTAAAGGCAACGAGCAATTCATGCAAGGATCTACCGTTATATTTGAGGGCGTTGCTACCCTTGCGGTTGATTGGATTGGCATGACTCATAAAGATAATCTTCTTATTCGATGATCTGGTCAAAATTTCGATGATTTCTTCAATTTGATCTTCACGCACAGCCAAAGTGATTTTGGCATCGTATTTCTTTTGTCCCTTATTATTCAAAATATAAGGCAAATCTGAAGTATTGACGGAGATTACACGAATATCATTGAAATCAAAGTAAGCAACACCATGTTGACGTGAAACGTAATGGATATTCTTTTGTCGATACATGTCGGGCCACATGATGTTTTCAAACTCGTTTTCCGGGAACGATGCTTTTAGATCGTGGTGTTCATCAAACTTATCGTTTTCATCGTGATTACCCTTAATATTCAAATAAGGAAGCGTATCCGACTTAAACGAATTGTTTAACTTGATCAGCTCGCCTTCACCAAGCAGACCCGCATCAGAACCATCGATCCAATCGCCTAAGTGAGCCTTCATGTTAAGCAAACCAGATTGATCAAGATAAGAAAATTCTTGCACGTGCTGCAAGCCATTCCAACCGTAAAAATCGACACTATCCTTATCTTTAAAGTGCGTATCAGTGATAACGCCGATATTAACTGAGTTTTTGCCTTTGCGAATATGCTTTTTAACTTCACTAGTAAAATCATCCAAATAATTTTCAACTACATAACGACGACCCGTTTTTGTATCATGAAAATCACGGAAACGATCTAGTTTTTCACTATATTTACGTACATACTCTGGTGCAAGTTCTGTGGTACTTTCTGAGCTTAAGCCTTGATGCAAAACACCATCTTTATCTTGATAAACGGTTAGCACAAATTTCTTACCATCTGGTGTACCATCTTCTGCATCAACATGATATTCACCAATAGTGGTATATTTTTGCATAGGATCTAGTAACTCGCCATCTTTATCCATGGCTGAACGCTTTCTTGCTCCTACGATCTTATCAACTATTCCTTTAGTATGTTTCAATAGCTTCATTTTTCGCCCCAAAGACAAAAAAAGCCGGCTCTCGCGACCCGACTCAAATAATTTATGCGTTGTGTGCTAAAGCATAAGCAGCAAGTCCTACTGACAAAACAGCATCTTTAGACAATACTTCTTGTAAATCCTTGGCAGCGATTGCTTGAACTGCGCCAATAACCTTTAAACTGTAAACGATAACTCGATAATCAGTGGCTGGATCATACAAATCATCTTCATATGGATTTTCGTGGTTGTAAGTTAAATTAATTTCATCCTTATCAACATAACCATCAACGTGGTTAGTTAAGATACGGTCATGTAAATCAGTTAACTTATCAGCCATTTTGATCAAAGTTAATTTATGATCGCTTTCTGCTTCGTAGTATTCTTCTTCGGTCATATAAAAGTAATCTTTAATAGGATTATTCAAAACGCCCGAGTTATCAATTACTTTATAGACAGCTTCAGCGTCAAAGTCTTGTTCACCATTCAAAATCTTGTCTTGTGATAAGGCTAAATCATCAGCCAACATCATGGTATCTAATTTTTCCATATGATCCTCCTCAAAATTCACCCCTAATTATAGCAAAAAAAGGGATTAAAGCCTGCATTTCAAACTTAAAAATAAAATTTCTTAGAAAAAAATCCACTTTTTTTGCGTAATAAATATTAGAGAGTAAAAATATTATTTTAAAGGAGAAAATTTCATGAATGAAACTAGAATATTACGCTGCCCTTGGGGCGATGTAAAAGACGAAACAGTGAGAAACTACCATGATCATGAATGGGGCAAATTAAATTTAGATGATCAATATTTATATGAAATGCTGGTACTTGAACTTTTTCAATCAGGGCTCAGTTGGTCCACAATTTTGCACAAACGCGAGAACTTCAGAAAAGCTTTTAAGGAATTCGATGTAGAAAAAGTTGCTCAAATGACCGATTATGACGTAGGCCTGCTGATGCAGGACAAAGGCATCATCCGTAATCACATCAAAATCAATGCCGCAATCAAAAATGCTAAGGCGATCCTAGTAGTTAAGCAAGAATATGGCAGTTTCGCCAAATATTTGCAAAGTTTTATCCCTTCACCAATTGTGCATCATCCCGATACCATTGCCGAAGTTCCTACCACTAACGACATTGCAAAGCAGATTGCCAAGCAAATGAAAAAAGATGGTTTCTTTTTCGTAGGTCCTGTAATTATCTATTCTTACCTCCAAGGAATTGGCTTAATTAATGACCATCTTGAAGATTGTTACTTCAAAAATAATGGATGAAAAAAAGAGAAGACGTTTGTCTTCTCTTTTTCATAGGAATTAAAAATTAAACTAACTTCTTTCTGATCCAACCAGAAATCCAGTCAATAATGACAACCATAATGATAATTCCCAGCAAAATAATACCTACACGATCCCATTGACGGTATTGCAAAGCAATGATCAATGGATAACCGATACCACCGGCACCTACCAAACCAAGGATAGATGCGGAACGAATTGAAACATCAAAACGATACAAGGTGTTAGAAATTAAAGCTGGCATCAAGTTAGGCATAGTTGAAAACATGATTACGTGGAACTTAGAACCTCCGGCTGCAATAACAGCTTCGTTTGGCCCTTCTTCCAAGTTTTCAATAGCTTCTGAGAACAACTTGGCAAGCATACCAACTGAGTGGAAACCTAATGCCAAAACACCGGCTGCAGAACCAGGACCCACGGCCTTGATGAACATCAAAGCAAGAACAATTTCAGGGAATGAACGGATAATTGCCAAAACAATTTTACCGATTCTTGAAGTGTACCAATGCTTGTGCTTGGTGTGGGCTGCCCAGAAGGCAAATGGCAATGAAATAATTGCGGAAATGAATGTACCTAAGAAAGCGATACAAATGGTTTGCCACAATTGTGAGATCAAGTCTTCACCTGAGCCATTGTAAACATAGCTCCAGTCAGGATGGAAAATACCTGAGAAGATTGCACCGGCAATTTGACCAGCAGTGGCTTTAATACCACCGAAGTTAATACCAGTACATGACCAAACAATAATTACGATAGTGGCAATTGCAATTAGCCAATGTGCAACTTGTTTCTTACGGTCAACGGGTTTAGCGGGTAATTTTTTCATTGTAGTATCCATTATTTCATTAACGCCTCCCGTGACTTAGATGAAACGTAGTCGATCAAGACAACAACCACGATAATAACGATGATGATCGTACCAGTTTGAGCGTAATTGAAGACCTGCAAAGTTTGTTGCAAGTTCAAACCAATACCACCGGCACCGATATAACCAAGGACTGTTGATGCTCTGACGTTGATTTCAAATGCATATAGAACATATGAAATGAAGTAAGTGATAATTTGTGGCATAACTGCGTAATGGATAATTTGCAATTTGTTTGCACCTACGGCAGTCAAAGCTTCAATTGGACCTGGATCAATTGTTTCGATTGCTTCGTAGAACAACTTAACAACCACACCAAAGGTGAAGACTGCTAAAGCCAAGATACCAGCAACTGGACCGATACCTACGATAGCTACGAAGATCGCACCAAGAAGCAAGTCAGGAATGGTTCTGACAATGTTCATGATCACACGAAGAATGCCAGTTACAGCCTTATTCTTAACAATATTACGGGCAATCAATAATGAGTAGATAAATGCGACAACAGATCCAATTACCGTACCCAAGACAGCCATCTTGATGGTTTCAATCAACTTAGGCCAAACAACGTTCAAGTAGCTCCAATCTGGATGAGACATTTGAATAAAGATGTCAGCAAATTGGTTCCAGTTTTCAAACAAGACACTAATGTGCGTGTTAGTAACATTGATTGAAATAAATAGTCCTGCAATCATGATGATTGTCCAAACCAAGTTCATTACTTTGAACTTACGCTTAGGCAATTGATTTACTTGTTCAGGCATTATTCATCCTCCTCGCTGCCGTTACCACCATTGTAAATATTAGTGAAGACAGACTTAGGAGTATCTTTCATCTTGCCATCGTAAACTACTTGACCAGCACGGATACCGATTACTCTTTCACCAAATTGTTGTGCAAGTTCGATACTGTGCAAGTTAGCAACTACGGTCATGCCGTATTTTTCATTAAGCATCTTCAAGTCATTCATGACTCTCACTGAAGTCTGTGGATCAAGTGATGCAGTTGGTTCATCAGCCAAGATGATCTTTGGATTTTGCATAAGCACACGTGCAATAGCTACACGTTGTTGTTGACCACCTGATAACTCGTCAGCACGTGCATAAACTTTATCGGCCAAATCAACTTGTTGTAAAGCTTCATAAGCCTTTTGTTTATCTTCTTTATCGAATAAGTTAAAAGTAGTCTTCCAAGTTGGGTAGTAAGCTACGCGGCCTACCAAAACATTGCGCAAAACACTAGAACGCTTAACCAAGTTAAAGTTCTGGAAAATCATTCCGATATCGCGACGTAATTTACGCAAATTCTTGCCTTTAGCACTTGTAATTGATTTGCCGTCAATCAAAATATCGCCTGAAGTAATATCATGCAAACGATTGATTGAACGTAGCAAAGTTGACTTACCAGCGCCAGACAAACCAACAACTACTACGAATTCACCTTTATTAATAGTTAAGTTGATGTCCTTTAAACCTACAGTACCATTGTCGTAGATCTTGGAAACATCTTTTAATTGGATCATTGGCTTATCTGCCATTTAATCGTCAAACTCCCTTAATTAAATTTATTATTTCTTAGTTGATTCAACGATCTTGTCGTATTTACGGATAACGTTGAAGTCACTATCTTTTGCGTATGCGTAACCTTCGTGGCTATATACGCTTTCGATAACTTTCTTACCTTCCTTTGAATTACCTACAGCGATGAATGCCTTAGCAAGCTTCTTACGGAATGACTTAGACATACTTGGAATTACTGAGATAGTGTCGTTAGGAATTGGCTTAGTAAAGTAAATTGGAACAACTTGACTCATGATCTTTGGGTTGTCCTTCTTAACGATGTTACGTGCATCTTCAAAGACGAAGGCTGCATCAGTATCGCCGTTTAATACGTTCAAAACAGCTTGGTCGTGACCAGTAACAGTAACTAACTTACAACTCTTAGTTACGTCCAAACCCTTTTGCTTAAGTTCAGCAACTGGGAATACGTATCCAGCTGATGAAGTTGGGTTTTGAACTGAAATTGACTTACCCTTTAAGTCTTTCCAGTTCTTGATCTTTGAACCCTTCTTAACAAGGATTTCTGCACGATAGCTCTTTACTAATTGGTTAGTTGCTTTACCACCTGGTTGCTTAACACCGTAACGTTCAGCTTGCAAAAGCAAATCAGCTGCGCCTTGCTTGTGAGCTAAAACATAACCATCTGGTGGAAGGAAACCTACATCAACTTTCTTTGATTTCATAGCTTCCACAACGGTGTTGTAGTCAGTTGACATAGAAACGTGAACTGGGATACCCAATCTCTTTGAAAGCATCTTTTCAAGAGGCTTTGCACGGGCTTGCAACTTAGTTGCAGCTTGACTTGGTACAAATTGAATAGTTAATGACTTTGGAGTGTAGTTTTCTTTGTTAGATGAACTACTACTCTTGCTTGAACATGCAGTTGCAACTACCGCAACAAGTAATGCAACTACTGCTACCAAGATTCTTCTAAATCTTTTCATATTGTCCTCCATGAACAAAATAGTGATAAAACAAACAACGCCATAAAAAAAGACTTAATTACGGGGCGACAAAAACGATCAATAATTAAGCCTGATTAATAGCACAGATATTAGTAAAACGAACAGAAAAAACGTCTCCAAAAGCGGAAGACTTGCCGATAACAATAAATTTATTTACATCCTTAAGCAAAACTCATCCACTCCCTTCAGCAGCTCTACGTTCATTTGTTAAAATAATACCAAAAATATTCGGGTTCTATCAAGCCTTTTTAGGAAACTTTTCATTAAAAAATAGCTAGATGAATTTATGTTCATCTAGCTATTAACACTATTTAATTAGTTCTTCTTCATTGTTGGTTTAACTGGGTTGTTAGCCATATCAGTCTTAACAATCAATACATCAGCTAAAGCATGTTGGTTAACGTATTCAGTAACTGAACCCATCAACATTCTTTCAACTGCATTAAGACCTGTTGCACCCATAACGATTAAGTCATTATGGTGGTCTTTGATGAAGTCGTAAGAAATAATACGCTTAGGACTACCATAACGAATATGGTAATCTACATCATCAAAGTTAAAGTTATCATGAGCCCATTTCTTCAAACTCTTCAAATATTCTTCAGAGTCTTGAGTCATTTGGTAAATAGTATCGCCAGAAATCAAAGTGTCTTGCATTTCACCCATAAATTGACGAGTATCGATAACGTTCAATACATCAACGTGAGCACCATCACGTAAACCAACTCGAACAGCCTTATCAAAAGCTCTTTCTGCTGATTCCGAACCATCAACTGGAACTAAAATACTTTCTTTATCTGTTGCCACTTTTCTTCATCTCCTATCCGATTGCTTTATTCTTAATGTTTATTTTAACATAATTTTGTAAGCTATTACTTTTCTAAATAATTGTTTAGGCTCATATTTGTTGCTAAAATAATATGCATGACAACATTTAATTACAGAAAGGAGCATTTTTTTGACCCAAAAATTAATTAATCAATTAATCGGTGTAACCAGTGGCCGCAACTTCCGTGAACTTGGAGGTTATGAAACTTTATCTGGCAAAAAAATCAAGATGCATAAACTTCTTAGAACTGGTAATTTGGCTGATCTATCACCATTTGACAAGCAGTTCTTAACTGATTACGGCGTAAAATATGACGTTGACTTTAGAAGTAAAGAAGAAGTGGATAATCAACCTGATCGCGTTCCAGACGGTGTTGAATACATTTATGATCCCGTCTTTAGCGAAGACTTAACCAATTCATCTAAGAGTCTAAACGATTTGAATAAGCAAGCCGCTAACGATGCTGACTTCGGTTTTGATCACATGCACTATGCTTATGAAGACATGATCGAAAGTGAATCTGCTCAAAATGCATATCGTAAACTTTTTGAAGTCTTGCTCAAAAATGATGGCGAAAACGAAAGCGTCATCTTCCACTGTACTGCTGGTAAAGACAGAACCGGCTTTGGTGCAATGCTAATTTTAAGTGCTTTGGGTGTACCGTTTAGCACTATCAAAAAAGATTACCTTTTAACTAACATTACTACCAAGGACTTCGTTGACAGCATGGTTGAACATGCACGTCAAAACGGTCGTAACGAAAACGTTCTTCAATCAATTCGAGACATTCAAAGTGTCCGTCCTGAATATCTTGATCATGCCATTAAGGTATTGAATGACAAATACGGCAGTATCAATAACTATTTACGTGATGTTATGAAGCTCTCTAGCGCAGACATTATGAAATTACGTGAAATTTACCTTGAAGACTAAAAAAGAAGTGTCTGGGAAAAAACTAAATCCTAGGCCATGAAAAAAGAACGATGAAATTCTTC
>NZ_PCZD01000002.1:0-79963 GCF_002553975.1 Lactobacillus sp. UMNPBX6 | reverse complement strand
TTCAATATACAGAATTTAATTTTCAAAAGTGTTCAATTTGAAATTGCAATTTTCGAAAAGAATAAAAAGCCGCTAAAATTCAAATTTTTCAAATTATTGTAGGCTGGCGTCATTAAATATTGTGTACTAGCGTCTATTGCCATGCCGATTGTTACCATGGCGAAGACTAAGATAAAGCGTCCCCTATGTATCTCGTAAAATCCCTTAATATTCATTCATACTCACATCCATCATATTATTGAAACTATCATATTTTTATTTATTTTTAATTTTACCCCCCTGTTTTTAATTTTCAACTCAATTTTGCCAAGTGGTTAAAAAATTACCCCAAGATGCAAAAAAAGCATGCCAACTTGACATGCTTCTCATCAAAAATATGATATTTTTTTACTTTTCAAACCAATCCCAATCGTTGCCCATAACGTGAACTTTGCTATCACTGTTATCAGCACTACTGATTTTTTCAGCTCTTGTAGGACGTTCAACTGTATATTCATCGCGCGTATTCTTCTTCACGATGCCTTCAAATTGAATTACATCGCCCTCTTCTAGATTTAAGTCTTTGAATGCCTTAGTCATATGAAGGGCAATTTGTTTAACCACTACATTATCTTCATTATCGACAGTTAACTCAGTAAAGATCCCTTTATGATCGTCAGGACGTAGAAACTTCGCAGTAAAGATATGACGATCTCCATCTGCATATTTTGCTAAACTCTCATTGTATATATCAATCATCTGAAAATTCTTCCTTCCGTGTCCACTATAACATTTTTTACTTGTATCGACGCATTTTCATAAGAAAAAGAGCGGCAAACGCACACAGTTGTCGCTCTTTAGCAAGATGATGGAATGAAGAAATTTTTTAATTGCTTATTTCACTTCTAAAGGAGGAAGGATGCTCATCCAGCCACCTGTTATAGTAGTTCTAAATTGTTGATTTGTTAAATGGTTTTAATCTTTTATTCAGCAAGTGCCTTTACTTTAAGTAGCAATGCAATTTTGGCAACATCAGCTTCGTTTTCTGCCACGATCATTGCCTCGTTTGTTAGCGGATAATCAATTGCCTGTTCATGTTCTAAGGCAAATAGTTGCAAAAAAGTTCTCGTGCTCCGACCATTACCTTCTCTAAAGGGATGAAAGAAATTAATCTTGTCGATCAAACTCGCATAATTTTCAGCAGTCAACGGTCCTTTTTTCGGTAAATTAGAAATAGCTTCGTTAATATCCTCTTCGGCGTAGTCAAAGCGTTCACGAGGAAAAAAGACGGTATTTCCTTTACGAAAATCACCCTTGCGGTAATGTCCCGCCCATTCATATAAAGGTGAGAACATTATCTTATGAATTTTCTTTAAGTCTTCAATTTGGCCTACTTTAACTTTTTCCTTTAACAGCAATAATTCTCGCTCAGCTGAAATTTGAAATTCCAAGTCTGCTAATTTTGCTGCATCCCTAATCCCCAACTTATTCTTCATTGTTCCATTAGGATAAAGAGTCACTGAAATCCAATCTTCTGCCATTAAAATGCCTCATTGATTTCATCAATAATACTTTGATCTGGCTTATTTGCCTGGTCAACTAACCATGCAATATCTTTAGTTTCCGGCTTCCAACCCTCTAAGTGATTATTCTTTACTACAAAACAAATTTGTTGAAACATTTGGGGATCAGGAATTGTTACTCCTTGGATTGTTTGTTTATCTACATCAATTTCTAGTTTATAATCTTGCATTTTATCTACCAATATTTCTCAAGTGGGCGTTCATCTCTGCCCTCACGACTTTGACGCAAGTGCTCTGTAATTATCATCGTCAACACTTCTGCCAATTTATCTATTTGTTCTACGGTTACATATTCATACCGGCCATGATAATTACCACCACCATTGAATAAGTTCGGAGTCGGAATGCCTTTTGGCGTAATAAAGTTACCATCAGTACCGCCTCTAAATGATTGAACATGTGGTGTCAGACCACACTTGCGATAAGCATCTAAAGCTAAGTTGACGATATATGGCTTATCCTTTAATCCATTATAGATGTTCTCATATTGACGACGAATCTTAACAGTAAAGCGATCGCTGCCATATTTTTCATTCAGCTTCTGAACGATTTCTTTAATTAAATTCTCTTTTGCAATGAATTTATCCCATTCAAAATCACGAATTATCATACTAATATCCGCATGGTCTACCGTGCTTGTAGCATCAGTAACTAAGAAAAAGCCCTCATGATTGCGTGATTTTTCTGGAACTTCATCTTGCGGTAATGCTGATAAAAATTCGTTCATTAATGTGGTGGCATTGACCATTAGGCCGTAAGCTTCACCGGGATGCACAACGGTGCCTTTAATATGAATAGTAGCTTCAGAAGCATTAAAGGTATCATAAGAAAAATCACCGGGGCGGCCATTATCTAAAGTATAGGCAAATTCTACGCCAGGAAAATCGTGCGGATCAAAATATTTACCGCCGCAGCCAATTTCTTCATCAGGGCCAAAAGCAATATATACGTCTCCATGTTTAGCATCGGGATGTTCTACCAAATAGCGTAGCATGGAGAGTGCCCCAACAATACCAGCTTTGTCATCAACACCCAATAAAGTATGACCATCTGAAGTAATTAATGTTTGGCCTTTTAAATTTAACAAATCCGGAAATTCTGCAGGATCGAGAACTATTCCTTCATCTTTGTCTAAATAAACCTTTTCTCCATCATAATCAGAATGAACTTGGGGCTTAATATTTTCAGCATTAAAATCTGCAGTATCAACATGCGCAAAAAAGCCAATCGGTGTAACCTCATCAATTGTATTTTTAGCTAATTTTCCAATAGCAAAGGCTGTTTTATCATTGTAATATGCGTCGAGTCCCATATCTTTTAATTCTTGTACCAACTCTTTAGCTAATACAACTTGACCATGTGATGATGGAATTTGGTCATGATGCTCAAAGAAAGAACGCGTATTTTCCTTAGCATAATGAATAAATTTATTTTGTTCGTAATTTAAATTATAGAAACTCATATCTCACGCCGCCTTTTCATTTTAATTTCATATTGTATTCAGTATAATAGATTACTTTTCTGAATTAAAGTATTTTTCACAAATCGCAACCATAAGTAGATTCAAAAAAGAATATAATGAATTGGCAAGAATTATTTGAATGAGAATAGGAAAAACTCATGGATGAATTATTTGAAAAAGCACCTATTAAAAAAGTCCATTTTAAATTAGCCTTCCCTGTGGTGCTAGGGATGATTACCACAATGATTTATAACTTAGCTGACACGATGTTTGTAGCTAAGACTGGTAATACTGACTTGGTGGCCGGAGTTACGATTGGCGCTCCGCTATTTACCTTTTTAATTGCTGTTTCTGATATTTTTGGACTTGGTGGCAGCAGTTTGATTTCACGTCTTTTTGGTGAAAAGTGTTATGATTTAAGCAAAAGAATCAGCAGTTTTTGTTTATTTGGGTCTGTAATTGTTGGTATCATTTTGACAGTTTTGCTTTTAGTTTTTGCCAAACCAATTTTTATCCTTCTAGGAGTTAAAGCATCTACTTATTCATATGCTTTTGATTTTTATCGGATTATCGCTCTGGGATTGGTATTTATCATCTTTTCTTTAGTTCCACAAAACCTAATTCGAACTGAAGGCTTAGCTTTTGAGGCCATGCTCAGCACAATGATAGGAACTATTTTAGCTATTATTCTACATTAGCTTAAATCCGAAAATTATGAAGATTTCTAGGCAAAATATTAAGGACGTGATTGCCATTGGTATCCCGGGGTCAATTACCAACTTTGCTCAAAGTTTTGGTATGGCTTTATTTAACTCGTCTCTTGCCGCATACGGTGCTAACAAAGCTGCCGCTATGGGAATCACTCAAAAAATTTATAGCATCGTCATTTTAGTTATTGTTGGTTTTGCCTTCGGTGCACAGTCATTGATTGGTTATAATTATGGTGCTAAAAACTGGCAACGATTAAAAGACATTTTACGCTTTGATACTCTAGTTTTAGTAGCATATGCAATTATCGTTGGTGGCTTAGTGATCATCTTTGCCAAACCAGTGACTGCACTATTTATGAATCAAGCCTCAATTATTTCAGCTGGTAGCTACATGTTAATTGCCACGATTATTACTACCCCGTTTGTTGGAATTATTTTAGTTTATACTACAGTTTTCCAATCAATTGGGGATGCCTGGGGAGCCTTCGTTATGGCAATTACTCGTCAGGGCATCATTTATTTCATTGTGTTAGAAATTTTGAAGAGTACTTTAGGCTATCATGGTATCGTTTGGTCACAAGCAGCAAGTGATATTCTAACCTGGATTATCGGTTACTTCATGTTTAAAAAGAGTCTAGATCTAAAAGATAAGTTAAAGAAATAAAACAATAAAAGACCTGCAGAATTTGATATTCCGCAGGTCTTATTTTTATCTCAATTATTCATAAATAATAACTGGTTCATTCTTAGAAATGTTATTCCAAACTTTTCTAATCTCGCTAGGCTTAACATTGACACAGCCATGTGAGCCACCTCTTAAGTAGGCCTTCTTACTCCAATCGGTTCTCCAACTAGCATCATGGAAACCAGAACCACTTAAAGTAAATGGCATCCAGTATTTAACTGGTGAAGCATAACTTGAACCATCGTCATTGGTACCACGCAAAATACTTGGAGATTCCTTGTAGTGAATGTACCAAACACCACGTGGAGTTTGATCACCCTTGCTACCTTCCATTGTACCAGTAACTACATCATCCAAATGTGCAGCTAACTTACCTTTTCTAACAAGCCAAACCTCTTGCTTCTTTAATGAAACAACTGTATAAGTATTGCCGATTTCATGATTACTCCTACCGTAACCATGAGCGTAAGTACTATAGCCTAAACCATAAATTGCATCAGCACCATCAAAAGTGGTTTTCCCATCTGCAAAAGCTTGTAAGATCAAACGACGAGCCTTTTTAACATAAACGCCCCAGCCCCAGGTCTTATTTTTAATGGTAATTGTCTTACCCTTAACCTTATTACCAGTAGGAACCGTAAACTTATAGCTTTTATGCAAAGTAGAAACTTCTTTATCAATTTGGTTTAATTTTTCAGTTAATTTAGATGTATCGCCAAATTGATATTTACCATCTCGGTAGCTGACATCATTTAAAAGATCTTTGGCCTTTAACTGATAACTCTTGCCATTAATTTTGTAAGTCAATTCAGCCTTCTTTAACGCATTCAACTTCTTCTTAGCAGTAGCTAAATTTTTAGTAGTAAAATTATAGGCTTGATCTGAAGGCGTCTTAGTTTGTTGCTTTTTAAACAGTGCTTCAGTTTCTGCCTCATCGATTGTCGGTGCGGTCGTATTATAGCTATAAACCAATTTTTCATTTCTTAATTGCACATGATTTTTAGCTTTTTTATTTACTTTGGCAGTTGCCTTAGCAACAGTTAATTTGCCAACCTTCACACCATCGATTTTAACATTTGGATTAAAGTGTGTTCGTGCATACTTCTCCGCTGCAGCTTGACTGGCTACACGATGATTGTGAATACCAAAACCTGCAATAATGCCGACCACAACTAAAATACCAACTATTAATATGATTAGATTGCTTCGTTTATTTTTTCTTTTTAGATCCTCGTTCATACTATTCTACCTTTATTCCCATAAGTAAGCTAATAGTTTAAGTATAGCACCCAAGAACATATGTGTAAAATCTTATGTTTTTATTTGGCTTTTTTCATGATAACTCTCGTCGCATCCTTCAATGCAAAATATAATATTGGCGTACAAATTGCAGTTGAAATTGAGTTAATTACGGTTGTAGGCAAACTTACAAATGCACCAATATATGCTACTTGTAAGCTCGTTCCTACCATTAATGCTTCAACAATTGAAACGCAATATGTAGTAAAAATTTTAGTCACACCGGCAACAATACCTAAAATGATAATATTCTTCTTACTATCTTGATAATTCATCCCTTTAAAAATTAAGCTCAAAACTGTCGCAACCACAACAACTTCAAGCATAGTGAGCCATGATGTAGCAGCATAACCATTTAATAAATCAAAACCACCTAAACCAATAATTCCGGCAATCATCCCATTGCGATAACCCAAATAAAGAATAGCTACTGCCGTCAAAGTATTGCCAAAATGAATAAATGGTCGACCTACCATAGCAGGTACAGGAATTCGTAAGACCCAGATACCAATATAAATAATTGCTGCAAATAATCCGGTAAAAATCAATGCTTGTAAAGAATTTTTATCTGTTTTCATTATTTTCTATTCCCCACCTTTTCTAATAGCCAATTTAATCCTGCTGCATAATTCGGCCCTAAACGCGGATCTTGCTTAGGAGTATTCAAAATAGCTCGTTCCACAAAATCAGCCGCAATAGAGCAACTTTCTTTTAAACTATATTGATGTATAAATGCCGCTAAAAAGACACTCGCAAAAATGTCGCCGGTACCAAAGAAGCTTCCTGGCAATCTTCTCTGGGTTAGTGACCATTCTTTTCCTTCAGTAATGCCCACTTCTCCGATTTTTTCATCTGACAAATCTATTCCAGTGATAATTACATTAGGAATATCAAATTTAGTCGATAATTCTTGCGCTAAACTTGTAGCCGTTTGAATGGTATTCTCTTCAGCTTTTTTTCCTAATAAAAATGCAGCTTCAGTCATATTTGGCGTTAAAATTGTAGCCTTAGTAACCAATTGCCGCATTTTTTCAATATACTGCTGGCTTAAGCTACGATACATTTTGCCATGATCCGCCATCGCCGGATCTATTAAAATAATTTTTTGACTAAGTAACTCTTTATTTTGCAGCCAAAAATCTAATGCATTTTCACCTAAATAACCTAAATACGCTGCTTTAAAACTTATATCTAATTCTTGCCAATGTTTAGTGATTTGAGTCATTTCATGACTTAAATCTAAATATGTATTATTGCCAAAACCACCAGTATGCGTTGATAAAATTGCAGTCGGTAATACAGTGAGCTTCAACCTACATGCACCCAAAATTGGCAGGGCAACACTCAATGAAACTTGCCCCATACATGATAAATCTTGACTGATTAATACTCCCCCATCAATCATTTTTTACTCCAATCAAAAAATCCTGCTATTAGCTTAACATAGTTAATAGCAGGAAACATTAAAATTTAACGTGCATTGAATGTATTTGGCTTGATATGATTTAAAATTTGGTAACCAATTGCTTTGTTTCTATTTTCATCATTTTGAGTTTGATTTAAAAACATGATTAAACCATTTTGATTATCAGATGTCATTTGAATCCAATTACCAAAGTGAGTGTTGTATAAGTTACCATATGCTGACTTCAAGGTACCGTTATTCTTGATATACATACCACCTGAATAACCATTTGGAGATTTAGAACTCAAGTTAGTCATGTAATTATACTCGGTTTTATTCAAAATCTTTCCATTTGTAAGTCCAACTTGAATACGGTAGTAATCCATTGGTGTAGAGAACAAATTACCTGCACCAACTAATTGAGAAGCTTGTTGTTTTTTAGCATATTGTGCCCATTGATAATTTTTCCGATTCCAAGTATAAGAAATACCATCAGTCATACCAGCTGGAACATCTTCCAAGAAGTAAGTTCTCTTTAAATTAAGTGGATTAATAATTCGTTCTTTAACATTATCTTTATATGATTTGCCTGTAACTTGACGAATAATTCCTGCTAACAAAATATAGTTGGTATTATTATAAGAAAAATTGCCTGGTTTATTTTGACTAGTAGAATTTAACTTATCAACCACCCAATTGATGGCACTAGCTTCAGAAACTACGGACCCACGGTTAACTTCCGTGTCACTAGCCTTAAGTCCTGAAGTGTGCGTCATCAAATTACCAACGGTAATATCTGATGAGCCCTTTAAGTTGGGATACCAAGTTGAAATTTTAGTATCTTGATTAAACTTTCCGGCATAGATTAATTGTGTAATCATTGCAGCCGTAATTACCTTTTGCAATGAACAAACAGGATAAACAACCTTTCTATTTCCAGCACCAAGACGCTTGCCATAATAGCCATAGCCATAACTAATTTGTTGTGGATGACCATCTTTAATAATTACGGTAGTACCTCGTGCATAATAATTAGCCAGTGTACTTCTAACAAAACTACGCATTTCAGTTTGATTATAACTTGCGGCATTTACTTGATTAGCGGCTGCTAACCCACCTATTGGTAAAGAGGCAGCCACAGTAAGTGAAGCGGCTGTTTTAATTAATGCCTTTCTTAAATTAATTTTTTTCGTTTTAATTCCCTCCAGAATCGATCAGTTCTTTATAAAATATATTAGCATTTATTTTTTTCAGTGAAGTTACAGATTAGATAAAAATTATTCATACTTAATATGGATAGTCATCTAAATGATCTTTTTCCGTAATTTTGCGGATAACTTTAGCTGGAACTCCCACTGCTAAGGAATTATCTGGAATATCATGCGTAACTACAGCACCTGCTCCAATTACACAGTTGTCGCCAATCGTCACTCCTGCACAAACAGTAACGTTGCTGGCCAACCAGCAATTATTCCCTACCTTAATAGGTGCACCATATTCAATATCTGCCATTTTGCCATCTGCTTGCATTCTAGGATTTCTTTGTTCAGGTAGTAAGGGATGCAAAGGTGTGGCAAAAGTAACATTAGGGCCACACATCACATTATCACCAATGGTAATTGGACAAGTATCCAGAATCGTTAAATTAAAATTAGCATAAAAATGATCACCTAATTTAGTAAAGCGACCATAATCTACCTCGATCGGTCCTTGCAAATAAACCCCTTCTCCGTGATCCGGAAAAAGCCGATCAATAATAGCTTTTCTTTCTAACTTATCTTCATCAGTTGTCAAATTATAATCTCGTGATAAACGATGTGCCAAACTAGAAAAATGTCCCAATTCTTCGGTATCAGGGCGATATGGTTTACCAGCGAGCATGTTCTTAGTATTTTCTTCCATAATTATTTTTCCGCATTCTTTTTAATTTTTTGATCATTAATAATAATTATATGATAAACTAGTTACTGTTGTTAAAAAATAATATATTAAAGAGGAAAAAATGCAAAAGAAAAATATTACAGCTATTTGTATTGGATTGCCTGTCTTTTTGATCTTGGCAATCTCAATCATGATTCATGCCAGCTGGATTAATGGTTTTGACAACTTCTTTGAACAAATTGTTCATACCATTCCTAATCTACAAGGCATTATGAAAAAGATTACTTTTTTAGCAGATACTAAAGTTGATTTAGTATGGATGATTTTAATCGCCATTATTTTATGGATTAAAAAGCAACGCCCTCTTTCGCTTAGTATCGTAATTACTTTAATTACTGCAGATGCTTTTGGATGGGTGGTAAAACACATTATTCAACGTGCCCGCCCTGTGCAACACTTGGCCGTAGATGATGGCTTCAGTTTTCCTAGTGGTCACACATTAGGAATGGCAATTATCGTCTTTTGGTTAATGATGATTTTAATCCCAGCATTAGTAAGAAATAGAACTGCCAAGATTTGGTTGAATGTTTTATTAATCGTTTGGCTGATTTTAGTCATGATTTCAAGAGTATATCTTTATGCTCACTTCCCATCAGATGTTTGTGGCTCTGTTGCTCTTGGAGCAATGTGGGTTGGCATTATCGATGCTATCTGGGATAAAGTTACTCCTAGAACTTCTAAAAATAACTTTTAAAACCAAAACGCTAGTTTTCTAGCGTTTTTTTATGCACAAAAAAAGTCACTAAGGAAAATGTCCTTAGTGGCTTTTCTACACCTTCAAATTTCTTCCTATCAGCAAATGCCATAAGAGACATCTTGCCTAGCCTTTTCATCCTCGGAGCGCTCATCACACGCTCCGCTATTATGATAACAGATTAAATAAGAAATATAAAGTGGTTTGTTTTGATTTTATTGAAACTAAAATTAATTTACCCATTCAGTGATTTTACTGTCATTTTCAGCTACGCCAATCACATTTAAATCTTTAGCCCATTCTTTAAAGTGGTTAACATATGCCTTGCGATTAGCTCCTGCGGAAGTAAAGAATGAGGCTACTTCTCCTTGATATCCCTTAATTTGATCTAATAAGGTCTTGATTGGAGTTGCTGGATAGCCTGACCAAACAGGACTACCAATTAAAATTAAATCATAATTATTAAAATCAATATTATCTAGCTTAATATCTGGAAAACTATTGGCTTGGATTTGATCTAAAGCGATATCATTGGTTTTATATTGATCCGCATCAAAAGTGCCGTCAACAGCATCGACTTCCTTAAGATCACTATCTGAAATTTGAGTATGAATCTTTTCTGCTAATTTCTTAGTATTGCCCGACCATGAATAATACAAAATTAACGTTTTCTTAGCCATAATTAGCCCTTCCTTTAATTATTTTATAGATATAAATAACCTTATAATCATAATTTACCAATTATAGCCGCCAATGTAAAAAGAATAACCTATTAATTTATAAATTGTCTAATTACATTAAGCATTGTGTGACCATATTTTTTCAATTTAGCTTGACCAACACCACTTACCTCTAAAAAATCATTTTCATTTTGTGGCTTAATTTTGGCCATATCATGTAAACTACGATCCGAAAAGATCATAAATGCAGGAACTCTTTGTTTTTTAGCTAGTTCTTTGCGTTTTTCTCTCAAAGCGTCAAATAGACTCACATTTTCATCTTCATCAAAAATTTGCTTCTTCTTTTGAATCTTACTGATCCGCCGTTTTACTATAGCTTTTCCATCTAAAACATCCCAGCCGCGGTTAGTTACATGGAGCAAAGGGTATTTTGTCCCTTCAATTTTTAAATATCCAGAGGCAATTAAATAGTCAATCAAACTTACAGCCTCTTTTTGACTGACTTTTAAGCTATTAAAATGTTCGTATTGCTCCGCATGCATTTCCTGCATCCGCTGATTAGTCGAACCAACTAAACATTGAGCTACGACATTTTTACCAAAACGTCCATCAAGTTCATAAACTAACGCAATAACCTTTTGGGCATCAGTAGTGATATCTTTCAAATCACCTTGATTAAGACAATTTGAACATTTACCACAAGGCGGACAATCTTGACCGAAATAGCGCACAATAAATTGTTGCAGACATTCACCGGTATTTACGTAATCAGTAATCGCCTGGAATTTTTGATATTGTAATTCCTTATATTTTTGATCTGCATCTGATTCTTCAATAAAATAGCGATACTGGTGCAAATCCCCTGGATGGTAAATCATCACTGCTTCACTTTCTTCACCATCTCGGCCGGCTCGACCAGCTTCTTGATAATAGCTTTCAATGTTGCGAGCACTTGATGCATGAACTACAAAGCGGACATTACTTTTATCAATTCCCATACCAAAAGCGTTGGTCGCCACAATTACTTGAAATTCATCAAATTGAAACGCCTCTTGCACTTGTGATCTTTCTTTTGCATTCATCCCGCCATGATAAGCGCCTACTGAAATTTCTTTTTTAGCAAGATAATCCGTTAAAGATTCAACTTTTTTACGAGTATTAGTATAAATAATCCCGGCTTCATCAGGATGAGCCTTAATGTATTGCGCAATGTAAAGCTGAGTATTTTGCGGAGAATTAACCACCTTAAAACTGATATTGGGACGAGCAAATGAAGTAATAATAAAGTTCTCTCGTTGGATATTTAACTGTTGTCCAATATCATCTTGAACTGCTGGAGTGGCGGTTGCCGTCAATGCTAAAATATTCGGCTTACTTTTAAGAGAATTAATTCCTTCAAAAATTTGTCTATAAGCCGGGCGAAAATCGTGGCCCCACTGTGAAATACAGTGCGCTTCATCCACTGCGACTAAATCAACATCTAAGAAGTTAAGCTGATATCTAAAATAATCCATCGTCAAACGCTCAGGCGTAATATAAATTAGTTTGATTTTTCCCTCATATGCCTGACGTAAAATAGGATTTACTTCTTCTTGCGGGGTGGTTGAATTCAATGCCGCGGCGTTAATACCATTTTGTTTTAGAGAATCAATTTGATCTTTCATTAAAGAAATTAACGGTGAAATAACCAGCGTAATACCAGGATTCATTAAAGCAGGAACTTGATAGCAAAGCGATTTACCTGCACCTGTTGGCATAACTGCCAAGACATTTTTTCTATTTAAAATTAAATCAATTACTTTCTTTTGACCGGGACGAAAACTAGAATAGCCAAAAGTTTGTTTTAAAATTTGTTCTGGATTCATAAATTTTCCTAACTTATTTGAAACATTTTCTTTATTTTAGCAGAGTCCATCAAGGATTATAATTGAAGTATTATATGTAAGAAAGAAGGAAAAAAATTGATACATCTTTTTCATCGACGTATCACATTCTCACTCGCTTTAACTATTGGTTTTTTAACTCTGATAATTATCGGAAGCATTTTATTATCACTACCTTTTGCAAATAAAGCGGGACAAACAACTAATTATTCTGATGCACTTTTTACTGCTACTTCAGCGGTTTGTGTTACAGGATTGAGTACAGTTACAACAGCAACACAATGGTCATTCTTTGGTCAATTAATTATCATGATTCTGGTCGAAGTGGGCGGTTTAGGGTTCATGACTTTTGCAGTTATGCTCAGTAATTTTGCTCATCAACGAATGAGTTTAGGCGCAAGAATGCTAACTGGAGAAGCATTAAACCTTAATCGTCCTTCTCAACTTCGAATAGTACAATTGATTATTAAACTTTCCTTGGTCGTTCAACTGATAGGGGCAATATTACTCTTTATCGCTTTAAAGCCGCGATTAGGGATAGGAAAAGGTATTTGGTATAGCATCTTTCATTCGGTAACAGCTTACTGTAATGCAGGATTTGATTTATTCGGACCATCTCTTGAACAGTTTAATAATAATCCCTATTTTCTAACTATTATTATGCTTTTAATCGGTGCTGGTTCATTTGGTTTCTTAGTATGGCGTGACTTGTTAACATATCACATTCATCATAAGCTTACCTTACATACTCGATTGGTATTAACAGTTGGCATAATTATTTTAATATTATCAATAATCGGTTTCTTAATTAGTGAACAAAATCTTAAACAATTTGATGGCAATCTCAACGCTGTTCAGAGATTTTTCAACACATTATTTTTAGCAGTAACGCCAAGAACAGCTGGTTTTGCTTCAATTCCTTATACTAAGCTTAGTGCAGCTAGCATTGTAATTACTATTATCTTAATGTTCATTGGTGGAGCTCCTGGATCTACTGCGGGTGGTGTTAAAACGTCAACAATAGGGATTTTATTCTTACAGAGTTTAGCAACCTTTACTGGAAAAGAAGCATCATTTTCTCATCGTCGCTTCACTCGTAATAATATTAATCGTGCCCTAACCCTATTTTGCTCTGCAATTTTATTAATTATTTTTGCGACACTATTGCTAACTATGACGCAACCACTCTCACCTCATAATGGCATTATCGAAGCAGTTTTTGAAGCAGTTTCTGCATTTGGAACCGTTGGATTAACTCTCGGTCTTACTCCACACCTTAATTTATTTGGAAAAATTATTATTATTGCTTTAATGTTTATCGGACGAGTTGGCATTTATACTTTTATGTATTCTATTTTCAAATCTCATCCTGCTAAACAAAGTTATCGTTACCCAGAGGAGGAAATTATCATTGGCTAATTTACATCAACAACAAAGTTTTGCAGTTTTTGGTTTAGGAAAGTTTGGCATGGCACTGACCATGGCGCTTTTACAAGCTGATCAAGATGTTTTAGTAGTAGATTCAAATGAAGAGGTCGTTAATGATGTCGCTCATTTGGTTACACATGCTGTAATTGCTGACGCTACTGATGAAGAGGAATTACGTGATCTTGATATCGGTTCTTTTGATCACGTTTTCGTTACTATGGGCGAAAACGTGGAAGGTAGTATTATCACTACTATGTTAGCTAAAAAGATAGGTGCACCAGATGTTACTACCCGAGCTAATAATCATAATCACCGTTTAGTTCTAGAAAAGATCGGAGCTGATCACGTCATTGAACCTGAACAAGATATGGCCAGACAATTGATTTTTCATCAGCTTCATCCTAATGTCGTCAACTATTTCAATCTTTCTAAAAACGTATCTTTAGTCGAAGTTAGCGTTGAAAACCCTAGCTTTTTTAACAAATCATTAGGTGACTTGGACTTCCGTAAAAATTACGATGTGAACATCATCGGCATCACTCATAATGGTAAATTGAATCAAGTTCCTCTTGCTACTGACATTATTAATCCGCATGATCGGATCACTTTGATAGGGTCAAATGAAGCCGTGCAGAAGATTAATGAAATTTTACAAGAAGATAAATAAATATAGAGCATTACAAAAAGCCTTGAGAATTTCTCAAGGCCTTTTAATTTGGTCAAAACTTTATTTACTTATAAAAGGTTTCTTCAACGGCATGCGTAATCGCAATTTTATCATGTGCATAAGACAAACCGCCTTGAATATAAAGCATGTATGGATCACGAAGTGGACCATCTGAAGAAAGTTCAATAGTTGAACCTTCGACAAATGAACCTGATGCCATGACAACTTCATCTTCATAACCATCTTGGTGATATGGAATTGGATCAACAAATGAGTTCATTGGTGAGTAATGTTGAATAGCCGCACAGAATTTAACCATTGGGTCTGGTTTACCAAAGGTTACGGTTTGCACAATGTCGCTTCGTGGATCACTCCACTTTGGTGATACTTGCATCCCCATTTCTTCTAACAATGCAGCTGTAAAGACCATTCCTTTTTGTGCTTCACCAGTTGTATGTGGTGCCATGAAGAATCCTTGGTAGATATCACGTAAATAGCCCCAAGTTGCGCCTTCACCTTTACCAGCACCAGGAACAGTTAAACGCGAACCTGCTCCATCGATTAAGTCTTGACGACCAACTAAGAATGCGCCACCCTTTACTAAACCAGCACCCGCATTTTTGTAAAGTGAACCTGCCATCATATCTGCGCCGTAGAAAGTTGGTTCTTCACATTCAGAAAATTCACCATAGCAGTTATCAATAAAGATGTTAACATCAGGACGAACTTCCTTGATGAACTTAAGCATCTTTTTGATTTTGTCCATAGTAAAAGTTTTACGAGTTGCATAACCCAAAGATCTTTGAATGGCTACTACTTTAATTGACTTGTCTTGCAAATCTTTTTTAGCATTTTCATAGTCAACTTCGCCATTCTTTAATTCAGTTGTCTTGAAATTGATGCCCCATTCCTTCATGTTGCCTGGTTTATTACCAGCAAGACCAATTACTTCTTGGATTGTGTCGTACGGGGTACCTGTCAAATAGTAAAGAGTATCGCCTGGGCGCAACATACTAAAGAGACCGACAGTGATGGCATGAGTACCTGAACCGAATTGTGGTCTAACTAAGGCATCATCAGTCTTGAAATAATCGGCATAAATATCTTCGATCTTGTCACGGCCAATGTCGTCGTAACCATAACCAGTTGAAGGCACGAGATCTTCTTCACCAACATGATGCTTTCTAAACAAATCAAGTACACGTTGTTGATTATATAAAACTTGTTCATCAATCTCATCAATGCGAGGTTGGATCATTTTTTCTACTTTAGTAACTTTATCACTTAATTCTTGTGGTAAATTTTCTTTCCATGAAAAACTCATTTCTTACTCCTTAATTTATCTATCCTTGATAACTTCAGCTTGCACTTTTATGCTGCCATCTTCTTGTGGTTCTAAGTAAACGCCCTGAATTTCTGGTACAAAGCCTGGAAATTTTTCAATCGCATGAGCCAAAACTTCAAAGTATTTTTGATCGATCTCTCCCCACTTTTCACCTGGTGCAACGATAAAGACCCCTGGTGGATATGGCAAGGCACCCTCAGCTGCCGTTCTGCCCACTACATCTTCAAGATCAACTAATTCTGTTTGATCTTTCTTAAAGAGTTGGTCAGCTTCAGCCGGTGTCATTTGGTAATTTTGCATATTAGGCTTAGTAAACAACTCTTGCTGCAGGACAAAAGTTTTATTTTCTTTATAATACTCATGCATTTCCTGGCAGAGCTGCTTCAACGTATAACCATGATAACGCTCAGGATATTCTTGATATAAAAATGGTAAAACATCCTTTACCAAAGCATCTTCATCATAATACTTTTCAAACTTTAAGAAGGCATCCAGCAAAGTATCTAATTCTTCTTGTGAATCACCAGGTGTTAGAAGAAACAGCAAAGAATTCAAATCATTTTTGGCACGAATAATATGATTTTCCATTAAAAATTCTGCAACTACCACACCAGGAATACCGGTTTCTTCATACTTAGCATTTTTGACATCAATGCCCGGAGTTTTAACTGTAATCTTGAGTGGATCGATCATAGCTTCACCACTGCCCATTTTTCTAAAGCCATGCCAATCGTCATCTTGACTCATGTTCCAGTATTTAGCTTCATTCATTAAATCAGCAGTAGGAATTTCAGCAAAATTGTCAGGTACTAATGGCTTAAACAATTTAGATTGCTTTAATAACTTTTGGCGCCATTCAATGCCCATGCGTAGGGTGTCTGCCCACCACTTTTTGTTTCCTTCACCAGCAGTGACATAGGAATTTACTGTAAGGGATGCATATAACGGATATGCATATGAAGAAGTAACAAACTTCAAATAAGCATGATTGAAATGTTTGTGGTCCACATAACGCTTTTGCCCTTTAATATGCGAATCCTTTTTCAAAATTTGTGAAGCTTGAGCCATCCCTGCTTGTTGCTTATGCAAGGATTGAGTTACTAAAATTCCCGGATCATCCGGTCCCAGATTTAAAAGAAGCGGTGACAAGTGTCTCATAATTGGTACAAATTCTTCAAACCCGCCCCAAGCACAGTCAAACAAAATATAATCGCAAAGTTTACCAATTCGATCTACAATCCATTTTGCATCATAGAATACGCCATCATAGGTTTCTGCCTGCACTATTGCTAATCTAAATGGACGCTTAGCCTTGGCTTTTTCTGGATCAACTTTTGCTACTTCAGCTCTAATTTTGTCTTCAGTCAAAAAGTCGGGATCCATCTCACCAATCAGCCCCAAAGCATTACGATCAGTTGAAATGTAAACCGGCTTAGCACCGCTCATGACCAATGCGCTGTTATACAAGGACTTGTGGTTATTACGATCAAATAAAACCAAATCCCCTTCAGATAAAAGTGCGCTAGCACAAATTGAATTAGCACTAGTTGTACCGTTAGTACAGAAGTAAACCTTATCTGCATGATAAGTTTTTGCAGCTAATTTTTCAGCATCAAGTGGTGTACCCGCATGAGTCATAGTATCACCCAGCTGAGGCACAGTATCACTAGTATCAGCAAACATTAAATTCTTACCAAAGAACTTATTGAAAACAACACCTGCTGGATGCTTATCATAATACTGACCATTATGGTGACCTGGGGTAGTAAAACTAATCGGTTTTGCCTGCGCAAAATTAATTAGATCAGTCAAAAAACCTGGCACCATTTTCTGTTCATAATTTTTTGCCAGATCAACAATTTTTTCTCGATCAGCTGTTGAAACTTGCCTATCAACTTCAATTATTGGAATGGAAAAGCCAGATTGATCTCTTAACGCTTGGGCTTGCTTTTGCGCATTAGGATCTTTATTTTGAATTACAATTGCAGCTATTTCTGCACTATTTTTAACTCGATCAATAGGAACTGATTCCCAATTTTTTATTTTGCTTAAATTAACGCCGCTTCCGAACGCTATTTTCAAAAACTCCATGCTTTTCCTTTCCATTTTTATTACAAATTACGAATTCAAGTTGCAAAACTTAAATAATTCTTTATAATCTTTTTACAGTATTATGTAGTTTCTGAATCACTTCACAAATTACGGTACATATTATATAAATATTGGAGGTTTTAAACAAGTGCACTTGCCCTGTTCGCCCCCTGAACATAAAGATATTTAAATGTAATTGAATAAATACTTGGAGGAAAATATTTTTATGTCAGAGGAAATAGAAACCATTAATTTTGAGCCCGGTAAAAAACATTATATGAGCTGGCCGGTCATCGCATTAATCGACTTTGTTACTATCATCAGTTTTGAAAACATCTTCTATCCATTTCAAAACCAAGGATTATCTGTAGTTGTATCTTGGATTTTCCTTTTATTTGCCTACGTTATTCCTTATGCTCTTATGTCCAGTCAAATGGGATTAACGTTTACAGATCAGGCCGGAGGTTTAGCATCATGGGTACGTCATTCATCTAATGACACTCTCGGTTACTGGACTTCTTGGATGTATTGGGTTCAAACTGTACCATACTTAGTTGACGTTTCTAACTCAGTCATCGTGTCATTCTCCTGGATTATTCTAGGAAACAACACGCTAGACAAGCATATGTCTACTTTCTGGTTTGGAATTCTTACTTTCGTAATCATTTTAGTCTTTATCTTGATTGAAAATGCCATTAAGAATTCACTTGAACTGCTCTCATTAATCGGTGGTGGTGCAATGTTCATCATGTCCATGCTCTTTGTTTTACTTGCTGTTTGGGCAGTAATGCATGGTTATCATATTGCCACGCAACCATTTAACTGGGGTGCATTCAAACCATCATTTAGTTTGCGTTACTTCTCTACCACCGGATTATTAATTTTTGCTATGTCCGGTGCTGAACTTGCTGCTCCTTACATTGTGCAAATGCGTGATCCTAAGCACGAATTTCCTAAAGCAATGTGGATGTTGGCATTAATGACTGGTTTCTTAACTATCTTTGGTACCCTAGCTTTAGCAATGTTCTTTAACGCACACCACATCCCACATGATTTCAAGATGAATGGTCCTTACTACGCTTTCCAACTTTTAGGTGAAAGTTTAGGTTGGGGTAAAATCTTGATGTACATCTTTGCAGTTGTCCAAGCTATCTTCATGATGGCTCAATTAGCTGTTTTGCTTGATGCTTCAAGCCGTGTATTTGCTGGTGACGTTGCTGATAGATACATGCCTAAGTGGTTAACCGGTAAAAAGGATAAGACCGGTCGTCCAGTTCACTCATATACTTTAACTTGTGGCTTAGCATTATTCTTACTCTTACTTACTGGTACTTTACCAAACATTAACTCAATTTATAATTGGCTCTTAAATATTAATGGTATTATTTCACCATATAAGACTTGTTGGGTATTCTTTGCTTTCGTAATGTTAAGAATGCACCAAGAAAAGTTCCATTCAGATTATGTCTTTATCAAAAACAAGACTGGTGCTCTAATTATGGGCTGGTGGTGCTTGATCTTCACTTTCATCTGTGCAACTTTAGGATTCATTCCTCAAGAAGCTGAGGCAACATTTGGTAGTGCTGCATTTAACCACCAATTACTTATGAATATCATTACGGTAATTGTTCTCTTCGGTTTAGGATTCTTGCTTCCATGGTTACGTAAGCGCGAAGAAAAACGTGAAATGAATATATAATAAAAAAGGAGATGGCTCTAAGCCATCTCCTCTTTGTTTTGGTTGATAAAATCGAATTGCTTTTGAAAAACTTTTTTCTCACGTAAATCATACACTGATCCAATCACAGGTGTTAATGCAAAAGCTCTTAATGTATCAAAGTCTTCTGTCTTATTTGCATAGATATGATGCATTTCCGGCTTAATTTCAAAAATTTTATTCAAATAAGACGGACTAATTTCATCAACATATCCTTGCAAAGTAAAACCTACGCTAGTTAAAGTTTCTCGACCACGTAATGCTGTGATAGATACGCGATTATGTCTTTTTAGATTACGGTAAAAACTTTTTTGATTCGTAGTAGCGAAAATTAAGCGACCATTTTCATTAAAATCGATGTCTATAACATTGGTATGTGGCTCTCCGTTTTCATCTACTGTACCAAAAATTGCTGAATGAAAGCAATCTACAATTAAATCCAAAAATTCATCATTACCAATATCATCAGTTAATTCAGGAACGTGTTGTCTCATTGTTTTTTTCCATTTCTATATCACTCTATTACATCTTTAATAAAGATTTTATTTCTTAAGTGACATAGTGTCAATGAATATACTACATATTTAGAATAACTTAATTATTGAATCTATTTACACAGTTGTCCTATCCAAAAGCCTATGAAAACTAAAATTACTCCCCCCAGATATGAGGTCACTGCATAAAGAATCAAGCCATGGTAATTTCTACTTTTATATAATTCAACTAATTCAGTATTCATTGTCGAAAAAGTTGTATAACCGCCTAATACACCGGTTCCAACTAAGGAATAGAAAAAGACATTGGTTCCAAGACCAAATATAATGCCTAAAATAAGTGCCCCCGTTAAGTTAATAAACAATGTGGGAGTTGGCAAATTAGAAAACTGTTTACCTATCCATTCCCAATGTTTTTTACCATAATTAGTTATTGCATATCTAATCATCGCACCAATTGACGCACCAAGTCCTGCTAATAGAATCTCCACTTTAATCTTCCTTTCTAAGCAACATTCCCACGTTTTTGCCGATTCTCATACCTAAAAAGGCAAAAATAAAGCCAAAAATAATTGAACTCAAAAAATAAATTAAAGCAGTCAATGGTAAACCGGCTTGAATATTTTTTAAAATATCTAAATTAAAAGTAGAAAACGTTGTAAAAGCCCCCACAAAGCCCGTACCAATTCCTACAGTTAACCATTGACGGAAATCTTTAAATTCCATAAAAAAGTAAGTGAAAAAGGCTAATAAAAAACAACCTATGATATTTCCCCAGAAGGTACCATAAAAACTCCATTGAGCATTTAAGCTATAGCGCGCCATGCCACCAAAAAAGGCAAAACAGGCTATACTAATATAATTGCTAATTTTCATTAAAAACATTCCCCCAAACGAAAAACGTCTACTCCGCCCCTTAAGGCAAAGTAGACGTCATTAGATTTCTCGGTTAATGGTGAACGTCATCACCTATTTAGTTAACAAATATGATGATACAACTTAATTTCAGGTTTCGCAAGTTACTATTTTTTGATTTGCTAGGTTGAACGAAGTGAAACCTAGCTTTTTATCTTTTAAAGTAGAATTTAGTAACAACCTACTTAAGAATGATATGATATAATAAAATAAAAAATTCAAGAAAGGATTTTTGCAATGTTTCCCTATGAAGATAAATTTCAAACATATTGCAAACAAAAAAAGCAATTAGCGCCTTCTACCATTGCACTTGCTGCTAAATCAATCACTACTTTTTGGAATTATTACGCCACTAATATCGGCCCCAGTGCTTCTATCAATGAAGTTACCACGAGCGACATTCGCAACTTTTTAGATTCTCTTGAACAAAAGATGCACTTCAAGAGCAATACAGTTAACAAGTATCTCAGTCACTTAAAAATGTATTTTGTCTTTTTGGCCGAATATGGCTTTATAAATTCCTACCCACTTTTCACATTACGTGGAAATAAATTTGATCGTAAACAAAAGTACGTTATCAACTGGATAGATCATTTGTCAGAATTGACTAAAATGACTAAATTACATCCAGAAACTATTAAGATGATGACAGCTATTTCACTCGGCTACAAGCCAGCTGAAATATTAACTATGCGCATTAACACTCTGCTTGATCAAGTTTCTGATTCACAATTAAAGAAGTATCTACAAGCCTATACTGACTTTTCACAAGATGCTAACCCATATATTTTTGCAACCAAAAGTGGCGATCACTATGCTTCAGATTTTAATATCAATCAAAAAATCGCACCAGATCGTGATCTAATTGGTATGCAACTAACTAGTCATAAATTACGCATGAGCTTTGTTTACTCAATTCTATCTAATCCTAAGCTCTCAGACGAAGAAATCCTCAAAACATTGCGCATCCCTCTTAAATCTCTGAACTACTACCGCAAAAATATGATGCTCTATGTTGAAACTACGGAATTTAAGTTAACTCAACCTTAGTCACTTCTCCACTCGAAAAGCTATGAGCTTCATTATTTGTTAAAATAACCAACTTTCCTGCATCATCAATAGTCTTAACTAGTCCTGTCACTTCTTTTTTACCCAGCTTAAGATTCACTCTTTTACCTATGAGCCAAGATAGTTTGCGATATTGCTCCATAAACTGATTTTGACCATAATTTTTACTTGCTAAATCAACTGCTTGTAAAAGTTCATTGGTCATTTTTTTATACTCAAAAAGAGTATCTGAAATGTACCCTGCTTTGAATCTTATCTGCTCTGGAAAATCGTGCGTTGCGATATTGATGCCGACACCAATTATTAAGCCACTATTCTCATATTCCGTTAAAATACCTGCTACCTTTTTATTTTTTAAATAAATATCATTAACCCATTTCAAACGGAAGTCTTTTTGAGGATAAAATTTTCTGAGCACATCAACTACATTGGTGGCTATACATGGCGTTAATAAATTGATTTTTTCCCGTACAATTTCAAAATTAGGAAAAGCCATACTAAAATAAATTCCTGTTTGAGCGGGCGAATAGAAAAAGCGACCTCGTTTGCCATAAGCATTAGTTTGGCTTTGGGCAACAAAAGCCGCTTTTTTCTTGTTTTTATTTTTCAAATAATCTTTAGCCAAATCTTGTGTAGATTCAACCTGATCATATTGATAAACTTGCATTTTATCTTAAGTGAACACCCTTATCAACAAAAATCACGTCACCAGTTAAACCAGTTGCTAGATCACTCATTAGGAAAGCACAAGTATTTCCAACTTCTTCTTTAGTGACATTCACACCATCAACGGTTTCGCTTTGAGAGATTTTCAATAAATCAGCATGTCCTTTAATACCAGAAACTGCTAAGGTCTTCATTGCCCCTGCTGAAATAGCATTTACGCGAACACCTGCTTCACCTAAATCACGTGCCAAATAGCGGACACTAGATTCAAGAGCCGCCTTAGCAATACCCATAGTATTGTAATTAGGCAAGGCACGATCGCTACCCATATAAGTTAATGTAACAATGCTGGCAGGATTATTTAAAATAGCAGCTCCTTCTTTGGCAACAGCGAGTAATGAATATGCGGAAACATCTAGAGCTTGACTAAAACCTGCGCGAGTTGAATTAAGAATCGAGCCGCCAAGTTCTTCTTTTTTAGCAAAAGCAATGGCATGAACAATTCCATCGATTTTACCAAAACGACTCTTAATAAGATCAAAAGCGTTGGCAATACTTTCATCATTGGCAACATCACATTCAATTAAACGATTTTCATCCGCTACTAACTTGGAAATAAATTTCTTTAAGCGTTCGTTTTGATATGTATAAATCACTTCTGCGCCTTGCTGCTCCATTGCTTGTGCACATCCCCAAGCAATAGAACGATTATTAGCAACGCCCATTACCAAAATTTTCTTTCCTGTTAAGATACCACTCATTTTTTCACCTAAAACTTTCTAAAACGTTCATAGCGTCTTACTAATAGCTCTTCAGCAGATAAATTTTGCAGCTTATCTAATTCAGTTTGTAAAACTTGCTCAATATTTTGACATACTTGCAGATGGTCTGCTGGCTCGTCAATAATACCTTCAATTACCTTTTGCCGTAACAGATCCTTTGGTGTTAACCGCATCACTTCCGCAGCTTCTGCTGCTTTTTTAGCATCTTTCCATAAAATAGAAGCAAAACCTTCAGGAGACAAAACAGAATAAATACTATCTTCTAGCATCCACACTCCGTCACCACAGGCAAGAGCTAAAGCACCGCCTGATCCACCTTCACCATATATTATGGTAATAATTGGCGTTTTAGCTTGGCCAATACGCAAAAGATTTTGCGCAATTGCTTCACCTTGGCCATTTTCTTCTGCACTTTTACCTGGATAAGCACCCGCAGTATCTACAAATAAAAATACTGGTCGATGAAACTTAGCTGCATTTTCTACTAAGCGACAAGCTTTGCGATATCCGCTAGGCTCTGGTTGGCCAAAGTGCTTTTCTATTCGTTCATTTAGACTATGGCCGCGACTAGTAGTAATGACAGTTACCGGTTGACCATGAAACGTTGCTAATCCGCCAACAATTGCTGGATCATCACCACTTAAGCCATCACCATGCAATTCAAAGAAATCTGGAAAAAGGACTTTTCTTAATTCATGACCTGAGATATGTTTTTCATCCCTAGCTGCCTGAACAACTTCCATTGCTTTCTTAGTCATTTGCTTCACCACCAAACTTCAAAAGCCACTCGATTGTGCTTCTTTCATCTTGTCTTTTGACTATATGATCAATAAAGCCGTGTTTAAGCACATTCTCCGCATCCTGCAAATCAGGAGCAATCTCTTGGTGGATTGTTTGCTCAATTACACGTCGACCGGCAAAGCCAACCATTGCATGTGGTTCAGCTAGAGTTATGTCTGCTTCTGTCGCAAAACTGGCAGTTACTCCTCCAGTAGTTGGATCAGTTAAAACAGCAATATACAAAAGACCAGCTTGACTGTGCTTAGCAACGGCATTGGATACTTTAGCCATTTGCATTAATGATAAGATACCTTCTTGCATGCGGGCACCACCAGATGCAGTAAATAAAACAACAGGCAATCCTTTTTTTGTAGCTTTTTCAAATAAACGGGTAATTTTTTCACCAGTCATTTGACCTAATGAACCCATAATAAAGGTGGGATCCATGATGCCTAGTGCAAAGCTTTGACCGTCAATCTTAGCCTGTCCTGTCAAAACAGCTTCATTAAGGCCACTATTTTTCTTTGCTTTAGTTATCTTTTGATCATAATTGGGAAATTTGAGTGGATCTGAAGGCGAAATCTCGCTGTCCCATTCCTCAAAATCATCGACTAACCATTCAATTCGCTTTTTAGCGGGAATTCTAAAACCATAATCACAATTAGGGCAGGTCAAATATGAATCTAACTGATTAGCAAAAATTTCAGTATGACACTTCGGACATTTCTTAAGTATGCCATCAGGAACGCGATCATCGGCAACTTTATTCGCCTTCACATGCTTTTCAGTTAACGTATTTTTATGCGGAAACAGCTTGACCATGTGCACGCTCCTTCCATTTAGGTAAAAATTCCTTCTCTAAATAAGTATTAGTAAATTTGCTGCTCTTAAATCCGGGATCCTTTAAAATTGCTAAATGAAATTCTTGGTTTGTAGTAATTCCGCGAATAACCATTTCTTTTAACAACCGTTCCATTTTAGCAATTGCTTCTGTACGAGTTTGACAGAAAGCTACTACCTTGGCAATCATCGAATCATAGAATGGTGAAATCATGCCGCCTTGATAAAGTGCAGTATCGATTCGCATCCCTGGATTGCCAATTGGTAAATAAAGATAATCAATATTCCCTACTGAAGGCATAAAATTATTGGCCGGATCTTCCGCATTAATGCGGCATTCGATTGCATGTCCCTTTGCCTTTAAATCAGCTTGAGTAAAAGGCAAATCTTGACCTGCAGCAACCATAATCTGAGCTTTTACTAGATCAATACCCGTAACCATTTCAGTAACAGTGTGTTCAACCTGAATACGAGTATTCATTTCCATAAAATAAAAATGATGGTCTTGATCCATTAAAAACTCAATGGTACCAGTATTTACATAATCTACTGCTTCTGCTGCTTTGACTGCAATTTCACCCAAATGCTTTCGTTCAGCAGGAGTAATTAACTCACAAGGACTCTCTTCAAGCACCTTTTGCTTATTTCTCTGCAATGAACAGTCTCGCTCCGGGAAGTACACAGTATGACCAAAACTATCCCTAAAAATTTGGACCTCAATATGCTTTACATTTTGCATAACTTTTTCCAAATACATGCGATCATCACCAAAATCATTTTTAGCTTCGCTTTGAGCAGAGGCTAATGCGGCAGCCATTTCTTCGGGTTTTGTAACCTGGCGAATGCCTTTACCGCCACCGCCAGCTGCTGCCTTTAACAAAACTGGATAGCCTATTTTTTCCGCAATTTGCTTAGCTTCATCAGCTGAAGTAATAAAACCAGTACTACCTGGAGTAACTGGTACACGGTGAGCAACCATAGTTTGACGTGCATGTTCCTTATTTCCCATGCGATCAATTGTTTCAGCTTTTGGTCCAATAAAAATCAAGCCGCAATCAGTGCACATCTGGGCAAACTCAGCACTTTCTGACAAAAAACCATAACCTGGATGAATTGCTTCCGCACCTGTCCCTACAGCTGCTGCTAAAATATTTTTAATATTCAAATATGAATCAGTAGGCTGCGGTCCTCCTACACAGACTGCTTCATCAGCAAGCTGTACATGCAAACTATCACGATCAGCAGTTGAGTAAATTGCGACAGTCTTAATATTCATCTCTTTTAGCGAACGAATAATGCGAACTGCAATTTCGCCTCGATTTGCTACTAAAACTTTTTTAAACATCAATTTCACCTAGCCAATCATAAATGTTAATTCTGCTTCTGCAATTTTGTGTCCATCTATAGTAGCAATGCCTTTACCTACACCAATATTTTTGCGAATCTTGGTTAATTCAGTTTTTAACACTACTTGATCACCTGGACGAGCCTCTCTCATAAAATCAGCTTTTTGAATACCACCAAAATATGCAGTCTTGCCCTGAAAATCTGAAGTACTCAAAAGAGCTACCGCTCCAGTTTGAGCCATTGCTTCAACAATTAGCGGCGAGGGGAAAGCTGGATCACTTTTTGAAGAAGCTTGCACAAACTTTTCACTAAAACTCACATTATGAATCGCTGTAGCACTTTTTCCTTCTTCAAGATCAATTACACGATCTATCAAAAGCATCGGGTATCTGTGCGGAATAATTTTTTCTATAGCAGCAATGTCTAATTCTTTAGCCATTTTAATCTTCCTTTACTGAAATCAAGGGTTGATCGACTTCAACTAAATCTTCGTTCTCAACATTAATTGCTGTTACCGTTCCAGTTAAAGTACTCTTAATTTCTGTCATCATCTTCATGGCTTCAATGATGCAAACAGTTTGACCTTTTTCTACGTGATCACCCACCTTTACAAAGGCTGGTTGACCTGGTTTTGCTTGCAGATAAACAATACCCACAATTGGAGCCTTAACTGCCGCATCCTTAGCATCAGAAGTACTTTCCACTTCAGTATCTTCAGATTTAGCTAATGTTTTAGAAGCTGGTTCTTTATTTTCAACTACTGGAGCAGGTTTACTTTGCATCTTATTAATCTTGTTTTTACTCAAGTAAAGATGAAAATCATCCTCGTCAATTTTCAATTCTCTAATATCAGAATCTTCAAACTGATCCATTAAACTTGAAATTGCTTGCAAATCCATTAATTTTCACTCCATTTTCTAAATGCTAATACAGCATTATGTCCTCCAAAGCCAAAGGAATTAGAAATCGCATATTCAGTAGAAAAGCTTTGATTATCTTGATTAATTAAATTAATTGAACACTCAGGATCTTGATTAAAACATCCCACATTCATTGGAAACTTATCTTTCATCAAACCTGCTACAGTAATTACGGCTTCAATTGCGCCAGCTGCACCTAACAAGTGTCCTGTCATGCCCTTAGTTGAAGAAACGCGCACGCTGCTATCTGATCCAAATACCTGATTAATAGCCTTGCTTTCTCCGCTATCATTAGCATGAGTTGCTGTACCATGTGCATTAATATAACCTATCTCATCCGGCGTAATCCCAGCTTCATCAATTGCCATTTGCATTGCACGAGCTGCGCCTTTGCCATCTGGATCAGGTGACGTAATATGGTAGGCATCACTTGTTGTACCGTAGCCAACAATTTCTCCTAAAATCTTGGCACCACGCTTTTGTGCATGTTCCAAGCTTTCTAAAACCATTGCTCCACTGCCTTCGCCTAAGACAAAACCATTTCGATCTTGATCAAAAGGCAAAGAAGCACGGTCAGGATCTGTATTTTGTGATAAAGCAGTCAAAGCAGCAAAACCGGAGATTGCTGTTTCATTGACAGTCGCCTCACTACCACCAGTAATCATTGCTTGAGCTCGGCCTTCACGAATTTGACGATAAGCTTCACCGATCGAATTAGTACCCGAAGCACAAGCAGTCACAATTGAGGTAGAAATATTTTGTGCATTAAAACGAATTGAAATATTTCCGGCTGCCATATTAGCAATAGCCATAGGGATAAAAAATGGAGAAACTCGACGTGGACCTTTATCATGCATGCGAATAACTTGTTGTTCAATTGTAGTTAATCCACCGATACCTGAACCAAAAATCACACCTAAATCTTCAGGCTTAGTATTTTCTTCATTGATTCCGGCCATCTTCACTGCTTCTGATGCAGTTTGTACTGCATATTGAGAATACAGATCCATTCGGCGAGCCTCTTTTTTACCAACGTATTCCTTAGGATCAAAGTCATCTATTTCACCGGCAACCGTAATCCCAGTTTCACTCGCATCAAATTTACTAATCTTTTTAATGCCGATTTTACCTGCCAAACTATTGTTGACAAAGTTTTCATAGCCATTTCCATTAGGAGCGATGGCTCCCATTCCTGTAATTACGACTCTTTGCATTGAGATTTCTCCTACATTGTCATTCCACCATCAACCACGATAGTTTGACCCGTAATATAGTCATTTTGTGCCAAAAAAATAGCAGTCTCTGCCACTTCGTTAGCCTCACCTAGACGAGTTAATGGTATCTGCTCTAAAATATTCTTTTTTACTCTGTCTGATAATTTAGCGGTCATATCAGTATTAATCATTCCTGGTGCAATGGCATTCACACGAATATTACGCATAGCTGCTTCACGTGCTGCTGCTTTGGTAAAACCGACTAGACCTGCCTTAGCTGCAGCATAATTAGCTTGTCCTGCATTGCCATGTAAGCCGACTATACTGGACATGTTGATAACCACGCCGCTACGCTCTTTATTCATCTTTTTAATAATTGCCTTAGTTAAAAAGAAAGGAACTCGCAGATCAAGATTAATAACTTGATCGAAATCTGCTTCACGCATCCCGATCAACATTTTATCGCGATTAATACCAGCGTTATTGATTAACACGTCAATTTTCCCATATAGATCCCATGCTTTTTTAGCAAACTCTTTTAAATCTGTTTGTGCTAAATCAGCAGATAAATACTGATATTCCGCGTTTTCACTATCTAGAATAGCCTTAAATTCGTCGCTCAGTTGTTCATGTCGTCCATTAATAATGACCTTTGCACCCGCCTTAGCGAACGCTAAAGCCATCGCTTGACCAATGCCACGGGTTGAACCAGTAATCAAAACTACTTTATTTTTTAATTCCATGTTCTTCCTCAATAAATTTTTGATAATCTGTCAAATTACCAATATGATAGTGTTCAAGTTTGCGGTCAACTTGTCGTGCAAAGCTGGATAAAGTTTTTCCTGGACCGATTTCAAGAGTAGCGTCAATTCCTACTTGATCTATCAAATATTGCACACAAGAACCAAAATGAGTTGGCACAGCTAATTGTCTTTCCATAATTTCAGCCCAGTCATCAGTAAATGGTTTAACCGTAGTATTAGAAATTACTGGGATTTCAACTTGAGCAAAAGAAACGTTAGCAAGTCGTTGATGCATTTTTTTGCTTGCCTCGTTAAATAAAGGCGTATGAAAAGCACCATTTACTTTTAATTCGACAGCTCGCTTTGCTGCTTCCTGATCATTAATTTCTTGCACAGCCTTTTTAACTGCTGACTCTTCCCCACCAATTACAATTTGCTTAGGTGAATTAAAATTAGAAAAATATACTTGTTGGTCAGTATTTTGCAATGCCGTCAAAATTGCATTTACTTTATCAACATCTGGCTTGATTAACGCAGCCATGCTACTAGAAACTTGATCAGCATCTTCTTGCATATATTTTGCACGATCACTAACTAAACTAATTCCCTCTTTTAAAGAAATCGCTTTGCTGGCAATCATTGCCCCATATTCGCCTAAAGATAAGCCCACCATTCCAGCAGCATTAAAATCTGGCAAATCACGTTGTAACATCCGATAAATTCCGGCTTCAAAGGCAACTAAAGCTGGCTGAACATGAACTGTCTTTTTCAATTCATCATGCTCGCTCTTAAAATCAGCAACAATATCTTGACCGCTAGCTTCACTAGCAATTTCTACTGTTTCTTTAAAAAGCGGATCAGCTAAGAAATCAATTCCCATACCTGCCCTTTGAGCACCTTGACCGCTAAATAGTAAACCGAACTTCATTATTTTTGCTTGTCCATTTGATCCTTAACAAAATCAACTAATTGACTAATAGTTTGAATACTATCATCAGCGTCAAGTTCAATGTCATATTTATCTTCAAGTTCATTCAAGATTTCAAATAAATCTAAACTATCGGCATCTAAATCTTCTTTAATATTAGTGTCCATAGTGATCTTTTCAGGTTCAACATCTAATTCGTCTTGTGCAATTTCTTGAACATCTTTTAAAATTTCTTCTTTAGTCATTATTTTTACCTCTTATTTTCTAAAATTTAAATATTAGTGTGGCTACGGTTAATCCTCCGCCAAAACCACTCATGGCGACTAAATCGCCTTTCTTAATTACTTTATTAGCTACACATTCTGCTAAGAGAATTGCCTCACTGGCTGCAGCAGTATTGCCGTATTCAGCAATATTCATTGGGAACTTGCTTAGTGGTTGATCCAATTTTTTAGCGACTTGCTTAATTATTCGTTCATTAGCCTGATGCAATAAAAAATGATCTATTTCATCCAAATTAACATTAGCTTGTTGAGCGGCCAGTAAAATAGATTTAGGAACTTGATGCGTTGCGAAACGATATACTTCTCGACCGTCCATCTCAAAAGCAGACATTTTTCGATCATTTTCAAGCAAATCCTTTTTCGGCTTAGTATGACCAGCAGTTAACTTATTACCCATATTTCCAAAAGTTTTTAAATCCTGGCCTAATAAATGCTGATCATTGCTTACACTTAGTAATGCAGCTCCAGCACCATCGCCAAACAAAACGGCTGTCGAACGATCATGCCAATCAATCAACTTAGATAAAACTTCCGCACCGATTACAATCGCTTTGTGCCAGTGATTGCTAAGCAAAATGTTACGAGCTACAGAAATAGCATAAGAAAAGCCTGAACAAGCTGCAGACAAATCAAAGGCAACGGCATTCTTTGCTCCCAACATTCCTTGGACCATCGCCGCGGTACTCGGAGTCATATTATCAGGTGACATTGTCGCCACAATAATTAAGTCAATTTCGTCCGGAGAAAAGTTGCTTTTTTCTTGTAACTTCTCTACCGCACGAAATGCTAACGAAGAAGTATTTTCCTCTGTACTTATATGTCTTCGTCTGATTCCAGTCCGCTTACTAATCCATTCATCAGAAGTATCCATGAATGAAGCCAATTGATCATTTGTAACAACTCGTTCAGGCACTGCAAAACTAGTAGCTATAAACTCAACATCTTTCACGTTTTTCAATCCCATCTAGTGTGAATTGACGAATTTCTCCAAATTTTTAAAAGCGTGATAGATCGTTTGTAATTCATCATCATTTAAATTCTGCAAAAAGCTTTTAACCATCATGTTGTGATAAGCATGATAAGCACGGCATAATACTCGTCCTTTTTTGGTTAAAGCTAATCGAACTACTCTGCGATCTTTTTCATCACGAATTCTTTCTGCATATCCCTTACGGACAAGCCGATCGACTGTCGAAGTAACTGTAGCACGTGACAAATGCAACTTATCGGCCACTTGCGAAACGGTTAGATGATCATACATCGTAATCGCATCGATTGCATGTAACTCTTTAACAGTTAAATCTTTGAACTGACTCTTTTTAAGTTCTTCTTCTTCAATGCGATTAATACCGTAATAAGTGTTGTAAAGCGCATCATTTATCTCTTGATATAAGTGTTTCATAATCTAGTTCCTTTATCGTTTATATTCAACTTAAATTATAAAACAAAATCATTTAAATTATTTAAGAGAAAGAAAGTTCTGCACTACAAGCAAGCTTATCTTGGATATATGCTTCAGTTTTAAAAATAAATTCGTCTTTAAGCTTACGTTTAACTTTAATTGTTAACTGATCTCCTGGCTTAACCATTTCTCTAAAACGAGCTTTTTTAATTTGACTCAGTTTCAAAGCAGATCGATCATTATCAAGCAATACTTCACATCCCTGCGCTAACGCTTCAACGATCAATACTCCTGGCATCACCGGATTACCCGGAAAGTGCCCTTGAAAAAATTCTTCATTCATCGTTACATTCGTCAATGCAGTTAATTCATTCGAATTTTTTTCAAGAACACAATCTACTAAACTAAGCGGCTCACTACGTCCAGTTAGCCGTTCTATTTCTACGGCATTCAAGATCATTTAGTTCACCTCTTTATTTTGTTTATCAAATAGTTTGATATTCAAATTATTTGATAAACAAATCATATTACTTTCATTTAAAATGTCAATAGTTCAATTTCGTATAGAAAATCTTGAAATTGCTTTATTTAAACAATGAAAGCCGTTAAATTTATTTTTATTTTTTCTCAAAAAACAAAAAAGCCTTCCAATCGGAAAGCTTTTAAAGTCAAATATTCAAATTATTTTTATTCTTCAGGATCTGCATCTGAGTGGAACGTCATACTAAAACCGGCTTGAAATTCTTTATTAGGTTCCAAATGATTCATGCCATATTTATGTTCTAATTGACCATCTGCATCATCTCTGTCAGCAATTCCCCACCATGGCTCAATACATACATAATCCGCTGTCTTAGGATATTGTGACCAAATACCAACAAATGGTGCATTTCTGGTCCAAACATTAATATGGAATTTACTCTTGTCAGTTCTAAGTGATACTTTATTATCGTGTCCATGTAATTCATAAATTAAAGCATCATTCTTAAATAATTCATCACTCAAAGAAATAAAACTATCAGTTGAAGCTAATGAGCGGTTATTCCAATCAAGGAATGCGTTCTTTAAAGGAATTTTCACACGAGCTACAGATGGATGCATATCGAAGAAGTAATCTTCCTTCTTTTCATCATCTTTTATTGGCAAGTTAAATCCTGGATGTCCGCCAACACCAAAGATCATAGTGTCATCAGATTTATTTAAAACGCTAAAGTTTTCTTCAAGTAAATTATTCATCAAATTATAATTTACTCTAAATTCAAATTTGAAAGGATAAACCTTATGGGTTTCTTCGTTATCTTTTAACAAGAATGTGATACTTTCTTGAGTATGATTTTCAACCTCAAACTTAGAATCTCTTGCAAAACCATGTTGTCCTAAATGGTAAGTCTTACCCTTATAAGTATATTCGTCATTCTTCAGTCTACCTACAATTGGGAAAAGAACCGGTGCATGTCTTCCCCAAACTTTAGGATCAGCTTGCCACATAAATTCTTCACCAGTATGAACACTTTTAACACTTTGAATCTCAGCACCTTGATCTGAGATTACAACTTTAATCATATTATTTTCAATAGTATAATCCATAACTTAATTTGTCCTTACTTAGCTTATTTAATAATATCAAAAATATAATGTAATCGCTTTGATTACTTATATTTTAACATTAATCATTAAACAAAACAGATGCTTTTAACAAAAAACAGCTGGATAATCAGCTGTTACTTAATTTATAAATTATAAAATGAACTTAGTTAAGTCCTTGTTCATGATAATGTCATGTAATTTTTCTTCAACGTATGCTTCAGTAATGGTAATTTCGCCCATTTCCATATCAGGACCTTCATAGAGAACATCTTCAAGTAATTTTTCAAGAATAGTAGAAAGACGTCTGGCACCAATATTGTCTGTCCCTTGGTTAACATCAAAGGCAATTTGAGCAATCTTATCAACTGCTTCTTGAGTAAAGATTAACTTAATACCATCAGCCTTCATTAAAGCAATATATTGCTTAAGCAATGAATTTTGTGGATCCTTTAAAATCTTGACAAAGTCATCCTTAGTCAATGCATTAAGTTCTACTCTAATTGGAAAACGACCTTGCAATTCCGGAATCAAATCACTTGGCTTGCTTTCTGCAAAGGCACCAGCAGCAATAAATAAAATATGATCAGTTGAAACAGGACCATACTTAGTATTTACGGTTGAACCTTCAACGATTGGCAAAATATCTCTTTGTACACCTTCACGAGAAACTTCACCAGAATTACGCTTGTTACCAGCAATAATTTTGTCAATTTCATCGATAAAGATAATACCATTATTTTGGCTTCTCTCAATAGCGCGTTGATAAATAGTATCATAATCTACCATCTTGCGTGATTCTTCTTGAATCAAGACTTCACGTGCGTCACGAACAGATAAAGTACGCTTAACCTTCTTCTTTGGCATAATGTCATTAAGCATGGAGCCCATGTCCATTCCCATTTGTCCCATCATGTCACTCATTGGATTAGCTTTAGGAGCTTGTTCAACTTCAATGGTTACTTCACGATCTTCAAGCAAACCTTTATTTAGCTTTTCAGCAACATCCATCCGCTGATTTCTAACTTCATCAGTTACTTCTTCTTGATCGCCATTTTGATTATTTGGATTTGCACCGCCCATTAGCATAGACATCATGTCTTGCATTTGTTGCATTTGGTTTCCACGCTTTTCACGCTTAACACCAGGAGCAAGCAAACGAACCAATTGCTTGTTAGCTTCTTTAGTAGCTTGAGGCTTTACACGCGCAAATTGATCCTTTTCTTCCATACGTACGGCTTCGCCTACTAAATCACGGACCATTGATTCAACATCACGACCAACGTAACCTACTTCAGTAAATTTAGTAGCTTCTACCTTAACAAATGGTGCTTCTACAATTGAAGCTAAACGACGAGCAATTTCAGTTTTACCAACACCTGTAGGACCTGCCATTAGCAAGTTTTTAGGTGTAATTTCATGTTGCATTTGCTTAGACAATTGCATTCTACGATAACGGTTATAAAGAGCAATTGCAACTGACTTTTTAGCTTCATCTTGACCGATAATATATTCGTTTAAGATCTTAACTATTTCTTTTGGTGTTTTAATAGCCATACTTTACTCCTTAAATTTCATCGGTAACAATATGATCATCAGTAAAGACATCGATTCCTGAGGCAATTTTTACAGCTTCATGAGCGATTTCATCAGCTTGCATATCATTTGCATGACGTGTCATTGCAATAGCTGCTGCTTGTGCAAAGTTACCTCCTGAACCAATTGCCACAACGTTTTCATCTGGTTCAAGAACTTCACCATTACCTGAAATTAGTAACAAATCTTTATCATTAAATGCGATTAACATTGCGTTTAATTTTTGCAAAGTTGGATCCTTACGCCATGCTTGAGCCATTTCTACGGCTGCACGACGAAGATCACCACTATATGCTTCAAGCTTGCCTTCAAGCATATCTTGCAAGCTAACAGCGTCAGCAACACCACCGGCAAAACCAATAATTACACGATCATGGTAAATACGACGAATCTTACGTGCAGTTGCCTTAGCGATTACCTTTTCACCTAAAGTAACTTGTCCATCACCTGCAATTGCAGTTTTTCCATTAAATCTTACTGAACAAATTGTTGTCATATTAAACCTCAACTTTCTTTATTACGAGGGAAGTATTTTTCATAATCTGATTTTAAATGCGCCATTGTAACATGCGTATAAATCTGGGTAGCAGATAAACTACTGTGTCCTAATAGTTCTTGGACGCTGCGTAAATCCGCCCCATTATTAAGCATAGCGGTTGCAAAAGTATGACGCAACTCATGAGGGTGAACTTTTCCACTTATTCCAGCCTGATTAAAAGTTTTTTGCATCACATATTCAATTCCGCGTTTGCTCAAAGGCTTGCCTAAATTACTTAAAAAAACATGCTGTTCAGCATCATCTTTTAATAAATTAGGTCGTGCATCTTCAAGATACTTAACTAGCGATTTTTTTGTATGATCATCAAAAGCGACATAACGATCTTTATTTCCTTTACCATGGACCAAAATCGTTTGTAAATTAAGATCTATTTGATGCAAGGTTAAATTGCTAACTTCACTTACACGCATCCCCGTAGCGTAAAACAGTTCAAATAATGCCAAATTACGCACTGTCAAAGGCTGATTACCTTTCAGTGAGTCAAATACCTGCTTCAGCTCGTTCTCGTAAAAAAATTCTGGTAATTTTTTCTCCCCACGTCTTAGGACAATTCCCTGTGTGGGATCAATCTGGATAAATTTTCTTCGCGTTAAAAAGCGGAAAAATGAATGTAAACTCGACATTTGTCGCGCTTGACTGCTACGTGCTAATTTACGATCAGCTAAATTTTGTAAATAAATCTGAATATCACGTTCTTGCACATTCTTCCAGCCATCAAAGCCACCATTATTTTGCCAAAATTTTTTAGCTTCTAACAAGTCGGTTTGATAAGAAGAAATAGTTAAATCGCTATAATGTCGCTCATTTTGCAAATAAGAAATAAAATGAGTTAATTCATCTTGTTTTTCTGACATTAATCTAAAACTTCCGCTTTAAATTTATCTATGCTTTCGATACCACGTTCACTAATTTTTTCGTGACGTTCACGCTTTTTACGGATCTTCTTACCTTCCCAGGCAGGTAAAAGCGCAAAACTAGCATTCATTGGTTGAAAATGCTTGGCACTAGTAGTAGTAACATAATTTGCCATTGACCCTAATGCAGTGTCTTTAGGAAAGGCAATTGGCTCCTCACCTAAAGCTTCACGTGCAGCGTTAATTCCGGCTACTAAGCCACTTCCTGCACTTTCAACGTAGCCTTCAACACCTGTCATCTGTCCTGCAAAGAACAATCCAGGACGCTTCTTAGCTTCGTAACTAGCAGTCAACACGTCTGGAGAAGCCATATAAGTATTTCTGTGCATCTTGCCGTAACGAACAAAACGAGCATTTTCAAGTCCAGGAATCATAGAAAAGACCCTCTTTTGTTCACCATACTTCAAGTGAGTTTGGAAACCAACGATGTTATACATTGAAGCAGCAGCATTATCTTGACGAAGTTGGACTACTGCATATGGTGTTTCACCGGTATGAGGATTTTCCAGACCTACTGGTTTAAGCGGTCCGAACAACATCGTCTTAGCACCTCGAGCGGCCATAACTTCAATTGGCATACAACCTTCAAAAACATCATTCTTTTCAAAACCATGTAATTGAGCAGTTTCTGCTTTAATTAATTCACGAGTGAAGTTTTCATATTGTTCCTTGTTCATTGGACAATTTAAGTAAGCAGCTTCTCCGCGGTCGTAGCGTGATTTTTTATAAACAATATTCATATTAATTGAATCCGCAGCTACAATTGGAGCAGCGGCATCAAAGAAATGCAGACTATCTGTACCAGAAAACTTCTGAATTTGCTCAGCCAATGCGTCACTGGTTAAAGGACCAGTGGCAATAATAGTGATGCCTTCTGCCGGAATTTCAGTAATTTCTTCCTCATGAACTGTGACATTATCTAAGCCACGCAAAGTATCAGTTACGTATTTACTAAAACTGTCACGATCCACTGCTAATGCTCCACCAGCAGGAACTTGGGTCTTATCAGCGGCTTTCATAATCAATGAATCAAGATGACGCATTTCTTCTTTTAAAAGTCCTACTGCATTAGACAACTGATTAGAACGCATGGAGTTTGTGCAGACTAATTCCGCAAATTCGCCAGTTTCATGTGCAGGCGTCTCTTTTTGAGGACGCATTTCGTACAGGTCAACGTGAATTCCACGCTTAGCTAATTGCCAGGTTGCTTCACTTCCAGCAAGACCTGCTCCGATTACAGTTACATTTTTGGGCATTAAATCACCTTATTCTTAATCTTATTTATCTTCATTTTCTTGTGGTTCCTCACGGTAATCACCATTTGGACACAAGATAACTGGTCCCTTCTTCGAATGCTTTTCTACTAAGAAATGACCATCGTTAGGGCAGTTCCTGCCAATTGGTTTGTCCCATGATACAAAATCACATTCTGGATAACGTGAACAGCCATAGAATTTGCGATTTCTACGTGATTTCTTTTCTACCACTTCACCTTTACCACACTTAGGACAAACCACACCAATCTTCTTCACAATTGGTTTAGTATTACGACAATCTGGGAAACGTGAACATGCATAGAACTTGCCATAACGTCCCATCTTAATTACCATCGGTGCACCACAGATATCGCAGTTAAATCCAGCTGGTTCGTCTTTAATTTGTACCTTTTGAATTTCGCTATCTGCTTTGTTCAATTCCTTCTTAAATGGTTGGTAATATTCGTCAACTACACTTACCCATTGCTTTTTACCATCTTCGACTTCATCTAATTCATTCTCAAGATGAGCAGTATAGTCTACATTAGCAATGTCTGGGAAAAATTCTTCAACTAATGTATCAACAATTTCACCTAATTCAGTTGGAACAATTGAACGACCATCTAACTTGACGTAATAGCGACGTTGAATAGTATCAATTGTAGGTGCATAAGTTGATGGACGTCCAACACCATTTTCTTCTAGAGCGTGAACCAAGCTAGCTTCAGTATAACGAGCAGGGGGTAAAGTAAAGTGCTGCTTGTTATCTGACTTGGTCATTTTAACTTGATCGCCTTCTTGCAAGTCTGGCAATTCAACATTCTTTTCTTGCTGATTATCATAAACTTTAGTAAAACCAGCAAATTTCATTTTTGAACCAGTAGTTCTAAAAATTACGCCATTTTGCACAATATCTGCTCTAACAGTGTCATAAACAGCAGGAGTCATTTCACTAGCTAAGAAACGTGACCAGATTAGTTTATACAAACGGTATTGCTCTTTAGTTAAAACATCCTTTAATGATTCAGGAGTTCTATATACGCTAGTTGGACGAATTGCTTCGTGGGCATCTTGAGCATCTTCCTGATTCTTAAAATGTCTTTGACTCTTAGCAGCAAATTCTGCTCCATAATTTTCATGCAAGAACTTTGAAGCTTCTTGTTGAGCAACTGGAGAAGTTCGTTTAGAGTCAGTTCTCATATAGGTGATTAAACCAACAGTGCCCTGCTTGCCTAGACTAATTCCTTCATATAATTGCTGTGCAATGCTCATAGTTCTACGAGTTCTATAGCCTAAGCGTTTATTAGCTTCTTGTTGCATAGTTGAAGTAGTAAATGGTGCAGCAGGCTGTCTGCGACGTTGACGAGAAACAACTTTTTCAACAATAAAGTCTTTCTTCTTATCAATCTTTGCTAAAACTTCTTTAACTGCATCAATATTTGGCAATTCTGTCTTCTTGCCATCAACACCATAAAAAGCAGACTTAAACTTTTCTTTGTCTTTTGCAAACTCGGCATCAATTGTCCAGTATTCCTTAGGCTTGAAGTTCTTAATCTCTTTTTCACGATCAATAACTAGCTTCAAAGCAACAGATTGAACACGACCAGCACTCAAACCTTTTTTCACTTTAGCCCATAAAATTGGGGAAAGTGAGTAACCTACGATTCGGTCAAGAACACGACGAGCTTGTTGAGCATCAACAGTATCCATATCGATTGTTCGTGGATGCTTAAAACTTTCTTTAACCGCATCTTTGGTAACTTCGTTAAAAGTTACTCGATTTTTGGCATTCTCATCTAAATTAAGAGCATGCGCAACGTGCCAAGCAATAGCTTCCCCTTCACGATCGGGGTCGGATGCCAAGTAGACTTCTTTAGCTTTTTTAGCTTCGCTTTTAAGTTCTTTAATTGTGTCACCTTTGCCACGAATGGAAATATACTTTGGCTTATAGTTATCTTCAAAGTCAATCCCCATTTGAGACTTAGGTAAATCACGAATATGGCCTTTTGAGGCAATAACGTGATAATTTCTACCCAAATATTTTTCAATAGTTTTAGCCTTTGCAGGAGATTCCACAATGACTAAAGTTTTTTTACGTTTTTTAGTTTTTGATTTACTTTTTGCTTTAGTAGGCATTAAATGCCTCCTTATTTAAATATTATTTTTTACTTTATACAGTCCAAAGATAAATAATACTTTGTTAATTGTCAAATCTTTTCGTTTTTGAATTTAAAATCAACAATTGGTGTAGCGCCCGCTTCAATCAACTGATTAGGACCTGCCGACAACTTACTAGTAATTGGACCAGGGACTGCATAAATATCTCTATTTTCTTGTAATCCTAAGCTCGCAGTAATTAGTGAACCAGACTTTTCTTTGGCCTCTGTAACAATGATACTTTCACTCAAACCAGCAAGAATCCTGTTACGCTCGGGAAATCTATAGGGCCTCGGCGGCGTATCTGGCAGGTATTCACTAATAATTAAACCATTATTTTTTATTTGCTCTTGCAAGGAATAATTTTCTGTAGGATAAGAATGGTTCAAGCCATTGCCAACTACGGCAATAGTACGACCTTCATTTTTTAAAGTGGCTTCATGTGCCAAGGCATCTACTCCCCTAGCTAAACCGCTAGCAATTACTTTATTTTGATCAAGCAAATTTGGAACTAATCGATTAATTACATCCCTGCTGTAGCGTGTCGGATAACGCGAACCAACAATTGTTACGATATCCTTCTTTAATAAAGACAAATTTCCCTGTGCAAATAAAATTAAAGGCGGACGATAAATCTGCCGGAGTTTTTCAGGATACTCTTCATCAAAGAAACTAATTACAATACATTGCCGCTCAATTTGGCTAGTCAGTTTGGCTAATTTATCATCATTAAAAGCCAATTGACATGCATTTATCAATTTTTCTGATAAATCCATCTCGTTTAAATCATCAATTTCAATTTCTAATCCCGGCTTCATTTGATTGGCAATCGTTAATAATTTTACGTAGCCGACACCCTTTTGCAATTTTAGTCTTAATAAAAATTCTTTCTTTTTCATAAAAAGCCTCCACTATTTATTACGCAAAAAAAAAGACTTTTTTCTTTTAAAATCGAATTTTATTTAAAAAAATCACTTACAGGAGCAAAAGTCTTACGGTGAATCGGAGTTGGACCATATTTCTTTAACGCTTCAATATGTTCCTTAGTGCCATAACCCGCATTTCTAGGAAAACCATATTGTGGATAAATTTTATCATAATCATCCATCAATTTATCCCGAAATACCTTAGCAACAATAGACGCAGCTGCAATAGAATTGGATTTAGCATCCCCCTTGATCAACTCAATTTGGGGTATATCTATTGGTACATTCATAGCATCAACCAAGAGTGCATCAGGTTTTACATCAAGAGCTTTTACTGCTTGAGCCATCGCCTGACGGTCTGCTTCATAGATATTAATCTGATCAATTACAGCGGCACTTTTGACGCCAATTCCGACGCTGACAGCTTCTGACAAAATCTTAGGATAAAGTTGCAGTCTTTTTTCAGGGCTTAATTTTTTAGAATCATTCACTTCTAATAAATCAAAATTATGATCAATAATCACAGCAGCTGTGACTACTGGCCCAGCCAAAGGTCCACGACCAACTTCATCAACGCCAGCGACTAATTCTCCTTTTTGCCAAAATTGTTTTTCATATGAAAAGCGTTCTAAAAAAGCTTCTTTCTTTGCTAATAACTTAGCTTGCTTTTTTCGATAACTAACTATTAATTTCTGTACGCCCACCCGAGGATCTTTTTCTAATTCCGCTAATTGAGCCTCAGTTACATCATTTGATGATAATAATTCTTTTACTTCTTTAATCGTCATTGCTTGGCCTATCTAACGTAATTCTTCCAATTGCGCCCTTACGTAATCGCTGCAACATAAATAGTGAAAATCTATCATAATCATCACGCATACCATATTTTTCAGTCATTGCTAAAAGAATATCCGGATCTGACAAATTCTCAATATCTGCACTATTTAACTTAGAAAACTTAGTCAAATCTTTCAAATAGTGCTGGCGTAAATTCTCAAGTACATATAAAGCCACATCATCAGCATGAAATACGCTATCCTTAATTGCACCAAAGGCAGCCAACTTATAACCAACTTCTTGATCTGAAAACTTAGGCCATAAGATACCCGGTGTATCCAAAACTTGAATATTACTACTGGTCTTTAGCCATCTTTGGCCTTTCGTAACGCCCGGCTTATTACCTACTTCAGCCACATTGCGTCCTACTAAGCGATTAATGATGGTCGATTTGCCGCAGTTAGGAATACCTGCAAGAGCTATTCTAATCGTAGGATTTGAGGCACCTCTAGCTTCCAGTTTTTTAGTCTTTTCTGCAGCAGCTTTTTTAACCATTGAGATTAACTTTTGCATATTGGTATTATGCAGTGAATCAATAGCCAAGACATATTTACCTGGTCCACTTAATTTAGTGGCCCACTTTTTAGTTAAAGCAGGATCAGCTAAATCTGCTTTATTCAAAATAATAATATGAGGCTTATTGCCTACTAATTCTTCTATCATTGGATTTCTTGATGATTCGGGAATTCTAGCATCAAGAACTTCAACTAAAACATCGATCAAGCCTAATTTGTCTTCGAGCTGATTTCGAGCCTTATTCATGTGACCTGGATACCATTGAATTGTTGCCATATTATCTCTTCTTTCTTTAATATTATTCTTCTTCATCACCTAAGAAAATTACTTCCGCAATCAAAATTTCTCGATATAATACCAAAAAGCCATGCCGATACTCTTGTTCTTGCTGTGCAATTTTTCCTAAATAATTACGTTCTTGTCTAAAAGCATAGCGATAAACTTCCGCTCTAAATTCTTTTTGATCATCTGTTAATTCTTCTTGTTTAACAGTATATTTAACTTCTCTAATAAAATCCTTAATAGAAGTTTGATTCATTTGTGTTCGCAAATCGAACTCTAGCTGCTTGCGAATCTTTTTAGGCAAATAAACCTGATTCATCTGCTTTAGTGCATAATGAACCATCGCCTTGCGTACACGATTTACTTCTTTCCTTTGATCTAAATCAGGCTTGTCTTTTTCCAAAATAAATCTAAACACAACTGTAGGAACTATTAAACTTAATAAAATCAATACAATTTCACTAACTAAAATCAAATGAAAATCAGCAATATTAACGCTCATTTCACTTAAAGTATAAGCCAAGGCAAAAGTCACTGCACCATGAATTCCACCTAAACTAAAGATTAATGCGTCCTTTGAACTGACTTTTCCTTTAATTGATGGTGAAAATCGACAATAGAAAAAGCGCACTGCCAAATTCGCAACATATAAAATTATACCAATTAAAATTGCCTCAATCGTCTGTTGATTGAAAACATCATCGCGCATTGATCGAATAATAATAATTCCTAAAAGCAAAAAGACAGCACCATTTAAAATATCAATTATTAATTGTGAAAATTGGTGATTACTGTAAAAAATCGATGCATTCGTTAAACGACTACGCTCAGATTCTACGTTGTGAAGTAAACCCGCAGCTACCACAGCTATGATCCCTGAAACATGAATTTCTTCAGCTACAAAATAAATAATAAAAGGTGTCAAAAAGAATAAAACTTCCATGGGCATCTTTACATCAGATACCAAATGGTATTTTGATCTGAAGCTCTTTTGCCTCAAAAAGACTAGAATAGCCGCGATTAAAATTCCTAGCACAATTCCACCACCAGCAGAATAAAGGAGGTCAATAATCGCTTTACCAACATGAAGCTGCTTATGAATATACCAATCTACTGCCATATTGAGCAGTATAATACCGGACGCATCATTAAATAAAGATTCATCTTTAAGATATTTTTTTAGGCAGCTTTAGCCCGTGAATGACTGATTCAGTTGCCGTTGCATCTGTTGGTGTAGAAACAGATGCCAAAATAAATGATAGTGGCAGAGAAAGTCCTATAGCATAAACTCCCAATCCTGCTACAACTGTTGCTAACACGATCATTACTACCGTTAAGCCAAGGATTGCACGCCAGCTACGTAAAATACTATATAGCCGAGTTCTTTGGCCCTCAAAAAATAAGAGCGGTGCGACAATCAAGCCCAAAAAGACTTCTGAATTAAAATTTTCAATTAAAAGATTGGTCTGCGGCACTAACGCAATCGCCATCCCAATAACTAGGGCAATATAATTAACTGATATTTTTTGTAAAAATCGTTGCTGGATCATCGTTGCCATGGCAACAGCAAAGACGAGCACTCCAATAAAATTATTACTTCCATTTTATTTCTCATCCAATGAAAAAGCCCAGGCAACAGAGGCTTGGGCTTAATACATCATTTTGTCTTCATACATTCTATATGCACGATCAAAAATAGACATACTTGGTAAATAACTAGCATTAAGTTCTAAATAATCTGACAATTTTTCATAATCTTGTTCCTGCTTAGGAAAAGTCAGATCATGCTGTGCGTTATTCGCAAATTGTGCTATTTCATCTGAAGAATCCGCATCACGCTGCGTCATCAAATAACGATAAAAACTTTCTCGATAAGCCATTTTTACTCCGTATAAAACATAACTGCGTAGGCACCATGACCTGCATGAGTAATAATAATTGGACTAGTTTCTCGAATCAAAATATCTAAATTAGGATTTACTTCCTTAAAACGAGCAGCTAATTTTTCCATATCATCTAGTGTATCAACATATGAAATACCTACTTGCTTAACCTGATCGCCCAATTCCTTCAATTGGTCAACCAACATATCATTAAACTTTTCGGTGAATTTCTTGCCCCGTCCCTTTTTAGGTACTAAGACTTTCCCATTCTTCATTTGCAAGAAGATTCTAATATTTAACATGCTGACTACACGACTAGCCAATTTTCCAAGTCGGCCGCCTTTTACAATATTGGTTAAATCAGGAATCATCATTTCCAAATACATATTGTCTTCCATTTTCTTCAGATGATCCAAGATTTCATCAATAGACTTGCCTGCTTGAGCATCTTTAGCTGCAGCAAGGACTTCATAGCCTTCGCTTCGATCTGTATAACCAGAATCATGGCATACGACCTTAGCATCAGGAACCATTTGAGCTGCTTGCTTAGCGGCATCGATTGTTCCACTAAGAGACTTAGCCAAAAAGATTCCTAACACTTCACTGCCATCAGCAGTCAACTTTTTAATTGTTTCTACAAAGCGACCAATTGGAGGCTGACTGGTCTTAGGCACATCACTGCCTTCATCCATTCTTTCAATAAAGTCGCGTCTAGTAATATCTACACCGTCAACATATGTCTTACCATCAATAGTTACTGACAAAGGTACAACAGTAATATCATATTTTTTTATTTCTTCTTCAGTTAATTGAACTGAGGAATCTGTCATAATTTTAATTTTTGACAATGTATTCGACCCCTATTCTAAGATGCTCACTTTAATTTTTATGATAAAATATGAGCAAGTAACATATAGTTAGTATATCAAAAATTTTCCAGAAGAAAAAAGGAATGATTGGATTGTTGGATTGTTGCATCACAAAAATGAAAAAACTTTGGCAGGAGCCAAAATTAAGATCGGAAAGATACTATTTACTTGATAACATTTTTAGTGCTATTACACATGGCATCGGCTTTGGTCTAGCTGTTGCAGGCTTAGTAGTTTTAATTGTTAAAGCTGCACATACTGGCAGTCCCATGCGCATAGTAACTTTTACTATTTATGGTTCATGCCTAGTCTTGTTATATTTGTTTTCAACTTTATATCATAGTTTAGTTTTTACGCGAGCTAAAAATGTCTTCCAGATTTTCGACCATTCTTCAATTTTTCTCTTGATTGCAGGTTCATATACCCCATACTCTTTAGTTGCAATTGGCGGTGCATGGGGTTGGACATTATTTGGCTTGATCTGGGGATTAACGATCTTTGGAATCATCTATTATATTTTCAACCGAGGAAAGCATGTAATTCTCGACACCGTACTTTACGTTGCTATGGGCTGGTTAGTAATTTTATCCGGTTCATACTTGTATGTGCGTCTTAGCCCAACAGGCTTTTGGCTATTAGTCAGTGGTGGTATTGCTTATACGGTCGGAGCGATTTTATTCAGTATGCGTAATGTGCCATTTATCCATACGGTTTGGCATTTATTCGTCATGTTAGGTTCAATTTTAATGTATTTTTCCGTTTTACTTTACGTTTAAAAAGGATGTATCAATTCTGATACATCTTTTTTAGTTAATCTAAATTTTCTAAATACTTTTCTATTGCATCTGGACTATTCTCTAATCTGCTTGAAACTACTAATTCTCTAATTTGATTAAGAGTATGTCCTAATTGAGCACCAGGACGCATCCCATGCTTAATTAAAAAGCGTCCATCTATTGCAAGCTCAGCTGGCTTTTTAATCGGCAAAGCCATATAACGATCAACCAACGCTTCCGAAGCAACAGGCTGTCCCAAAATATGAGCCACATCGATAGTATTAATTATTGTCCTTTCACCTGCTTGGAATAATTCATAATCATTCGGAGTATAATCAGAAATAAGGTCAAAGAATTTAATAATACGTCCTACCTGTTCAGTCATAGCATTAGAATTTTTCCAATCTCGCATAAATCGACTGATTTCTTCATTAGGAAGCTTAAGTAGAATAATAATCAATGACCACAAACTTGTTTCAAGAGTTGGACTAAACTGCAAACGTGGATAAATTTGCAGTAATTCTTTTTTTCCTGCAAAGTCAGGAACATCTTCACTTAATTGCGTATCAAGGAAAATCTGAAAAGCTTGTCTTGAATGAGGACCCAATCCCATCTTTACAAATTCATCCCGAATTCGTTCTACCGAAATTTTCTTTAAAAGTTCATGATTATCCTTAATTGCTTGTCCAGTCTTTTCTTCCAAATTGAATTTTAATTGACTGGTAAAACGAACTGCCCGCATCATTCTTAATGCATCTTCATGAAATCTCTTTTCAGGATCACCAACCGCACGAATAATATGATTTTTTAAATCTTCTATACCATTAAACAGGTCAACAATTTGCCCATGAAGATCCATTGCTAGTGCATTAATTGTAAAATCTCTGCGCTTTAAATCTTCATCAAGGTTTTGTACAAATGTAACATGATCTGGTCTTCTAAAATCTTGATAACCAGATTCAGTTCTAAAAGTGGTAATTTCATAGCTTTCACCGCCATACAAAACGGTTACCGTACCATGCTTAATTCCTGTATCAATCGACTTTTCAAAAAGCTCTTTAACTTCTTCAGGATAGGCACTAGTAGTAATATCTACATCATGAACATGTCTATCAAGTAAAAGGTCTCTCACTGAACCACCGACAAAATATGCTTCAAAGCCGGCATCTTCTAAAATCTGTAAAACCGGCATTGCTTTAATAAATACTTCTGGTAATTTATCTACTTTAATCATTAGCAAAATCTCAATTCTTAATTTCTTTATTTATAACTTTTCACTTTTAGTTTGTTAAAATGAAGGGAAAGACATAAAGGAGGTAATCATTATGCTTAAAATCAATAAATCTACCGCGATTGATATCTTTATGATTGCATTAGGATGTGCCATCTATGGACTAAGCTTGGAAATCATTTCAGTTCCCAATGAATTAGCCGACGGTGGAATAAGTGGTATTTCACTTATCTTACGCCATTTTTGGAATATTAATATGGGACTTTCCACCCTAGTACTTAATATCCCATTAATCATATTAGGTTATCGTTTTATGGGCAAACGCTTATTAACCTATACAATCTGGGGAACGCTCTGCCTTTCCTTTTTTCTTTGGTTTTGGCGTTCAGTACCTATTATAAAACAATTAGATTTAGAACACGACCTCTTCCTTTCTGCAATTTCAGCAGGTGTACTCTCAGGTATAGGTTTAGGGCTGGTTTTCAGATATAACGGTACCTCTGGCGGGACTGATATTATTGCTCGAATTTGTCAAATCAAATTTAGCATTTCATCTGGCAAAATGCTGCTATTCTGTGATGCTGTAGTTTTATTTGCATCCCTGTCCTATCTAGATCTCAAGCATATGATGTATACTTTGCTTGCTTCTTTTGTCTTATCACGCGTAATGGATACTGTACAACAAGGTGCTTATAGTGCACGTGGTTTATTAATTATTTCTAATAAGTATGAACAAATTGGTAAAATGATTGATTTAAAACTTGATCGTGGTTTTACTTACTTTAAAGCTCTAGGTGGTTATAAACAAGATGATAAACGAGTAATCTACGTAGTCGTGTCTCCTAGAGAAATAGCGACTATTAAACAACTAATTAGGCAGGAAGATCCTAATGCATTTGTGTCAATTATTGAAGTTCACGAAGCGTTAGGTGAAGGATTTACATATAAGCAAAAACGGCATCACTTATTAATCCGTAAATAAAAAGCGTCCGAGAAAAGCAATTTTCTCAGACGTTTATTTTTTACAAATTATTGTACAAATCTTGCATTTCCATATCTTCGGGTACTAATTCAAGATATTTTTGCAATAACTGTTTAGTAATATCAGGATTGTTTTGAACACTAAAGAACATAATCATTTGATGCAAGAAATCTGGATTCTCTTTAAAATCTGGATAAGCCAATAAAAATTCACTTTGTGCTTTTTCTGTATCATCTAGACGTTCATATGACAAAGCCATATTCCAGTGAGCTTGAGCATCAATGTTCTCATTATCAAAGTCTTTGAATAAGGCAATATTTTGCTTATTCTGGTGTCGATGCAAATATAGGTTAGATAGTTGCATCCGTAATTCACTGTTGTCAGGCGCCTGTTTAAGCCCCTTCTCGAGCAAATCTGCCGCAGTGTCCAACTGATTCAAATTTGCGGCTGCACGCGCCCCCATTGAATAAAGAGTTTCATCTAATTCATTATAGGCTAATCCTGCTTGTACGCTGCGCAATACTTGCTCGTTATCATGCTTATGTTCATAAGCTTGAGCAAGTAAAGGATAAGCATTGACATAATCAGGACTTTGATCTATTACTTCGTCTAATAGCTTAATAGCCTGATCATCATCACCAACAGCTAGCATTACTAGCCCAGCTTCATACTTGCTATCAATATCTAGCAGGCTACTGCTGTGCTCTCTAATAATTTTTGCGGCTGCTTCGTAATTGCCTAATTTTGCGTTAGTAGCAATTAATCTTTGATTTAGGTTAACTTCACCAAAAGTTTTCTGGCGCTGAATTAAATCTTGGTATAAAGATAAGGCTTGTTCATAGTTTCCACTTAAATAGTCAAGTTCAGCTAATCCAAATTTAATTGCATCCTCTTCTGGAGCAAGTTTAAGAGCTTGAAGCAATTTATCTTTAGCTGTCTCAATTAAGCCGCTTGTTTGGTAGTAATCTGCTTGTACAAGTAAACTATCCAGATAGGCTGAAGACTCTTTAGAAACGCCATACAGAAGCGAGAGACCATCATCTTCATCTCCATCATTAAGCATAATTTCTGCCAAATAGACTTTAAATAAGTCTTCCTGAGGAAATTTTGCAATTAAAGCGCGATAAACTTCTTTAGCTAAATCTGTAAATCCTAAATCGGTCAGATTTTCCGCTAAAGAAGATAAAATTTCAGGGTCATCTTTATCTAATGCTTCTTTTAAAAGATGTTTGCTTTGTGAAAAATCATGGTTTTGAATTGAATCAAGTAATTGTTCTGAATAACTCATTATTTTGCCTCCAGTCAGACTTTAATTGTACTAAAAAAAGACGCTGGAACAAAGTCCAACGTCTTTTTAAACTAAGGTTAAGTATCTTACTTAACAGCTTCTTTAAGAGCCTTACCTGGCTTAAATGCAGGTACTTCACTAGCTGGGATTTCGATTTCATCACCAGTTTGTGGGTTACGACCCTTACGTGCTGCACGGTGACGTACTTCAAAAGTACCAAAACCGATTAATTGTACCTTTTCACCCTTAGCAAGGTTGTCTTGAATTGAGCCAAAGATAGCATCAACAGCAGCAGCAACTTCCTTCTTGGTTAACTTAGTCTTTGAAGCAACTTCAGAAACTAATTCAGCTTTATTTGCCATAAATATTTCACCTCCTGAATTTGAACCCGAAGTTCAAAGTTTTTTCTTTGTTTTGAAAAAACAAGGAATAATGATCTAGATCTAGACTAATCATTGTTTCCTAGAAACCAAAATATCACAAAACCCCTGTTACAACAAGGATTTTTACAAAATATTGGTGTTTTTTTCATTATTTTCTCTTACGTGGAAGAATTTTGATCGGAGTTCCAGCAAAATCAAAGTTTTGTCGCAATTGATTAATCAAAAATCGTTCGTAAGAAAAGTGCATTAATTCTGGATCATTGACAAAAACAACAAAAGTTGGTGGATTGGTACTTACCTGTGTCATATAGTAAACGCGCAATCTCTTTCCCTTAACCATTGGTGTTGGAACTAACTTACTTGCTTCAAGCAATAAATCATTCAACACGCTTGATTGAATACGTTGATTTTGATTGTCATAAACTTCTTTAACCATTGATGGAATTTGATCAAGACGTTGACCAGTTTTAGCTGAAACAAACAAAATTGGAGCATAATCCAAATATTGAAATTCAGCTCTAATCTCGCGTTCAAATTCTTTAGCACTAGTACTATTTTTCTTTGGTAAATCCCACTTGTTTACAACAATGATAATTCCGCGCCCTGCTTCATGGGCATATCCGGCCACGTGCTTGTCTTGTTCTCTAATGCCTGTACTTGCATCAAGAACAAGTAAAACCACGTCTGAGCGTTCAATAGCAGCCATAGCTCGCAAGACAGAGTACTTCTCGGTTTTTTCGTAGACTTTTCCACGTCTTCTAATACCAGCAGTATCTACAACTTTAAATTTAATTCCGTCTTTAGTAAATGGCGTATCAACTGCATCACGAGTAGTACCTTCTTCATTTGCAACAATTACTCGATCTTCACCCAATAATTTATTAACAATTGAAGATTTACCTACATTTGGTCGTCCAATTACGCTAAATGAAATGACGTCATCAGCTTCGCTATCTTTTTCTGCTGGAAAATCATTAACTATTTCATCTAGCAAATCACCGATTCCCGTACCATGACTACTAGAGACAGGAATTGGATCACCTAATCCTAAACTATAAAAATCATAAATATCATTTCTTTGCTCAGGATTATCTGCCTTATTAACCGCTAAAATTACCGGTTTTTTAGTGCGATAAAGAAGATGTGCAATTCTATCATCAAGATCAGTCACATGATTTACTACATTAGTTAACATCACGATGACATCTGCTTCTTCAATTGCAATCTCAGCCTGTGCACGGATCTCTTCTTCGATTTTTCCGCCTTCCCAGGTAATACCACCTGTATCGATCAAATCAAATTTATGGCCCATCCATTCAGCTTGAGCATAATTACGATCACGAGTAACACCGGGTTTATCTTCTACGATTGCTAAGCGTTGATTGATTATTCTATTAAAAAGTGTAGATTTACCTACATTTGGTTGTCCAACGATTGCAACAACTGGTAAAGCCATATGCCCCTCCTTTAAAAATATAAAAATAAAAAAGCCGACACAGAGTCGGCTTTTTTAACAGAAATGACTACTTACGGTCCTTTAATTGGTCACCAATGATGTCACCTAATGCAAAGCCGTTATCGTTGTCACCCATGTACTTCTTGTTAACTGAGTTTTCGTTACGTGAACGATGTGGACGAGAACTGTGGTTATCTGATGAAGAAGCGTTTGAGTCAGCAGCCTTGATTGAAAGTGAAATTCTTCTGTCACTTGGGTCAATGTTCAAAACCTTAACCTTAACAGTTTGACCAACCTTCAAAACATCGCTTGGCTTGTCAACGTGCTTGTTTGAAATTTCTGAAACGTGTACTAAACCTTGAATACCGTCAGTAACTTCAACAAATGCACCAAAGTTAGTTAATGACTTAACTTCGCCTTCAAAAATATCGCCTTCGTTTAAGTCAGCTGTAGCTTGTTCAAATGGTGAAGGTTCAGTTTGCTTAATAGACAGGGAAATACGATGTCTGTCATTGTCAATACCAATGACCTTAACCTTAACATCTTGACCAGCCTTCAAAACATCACTTGGCTTATCAACATGCTTGTAAGAAATTTCTGAAATGTGAACTAAACCGTCAACACCCCCGACATCGATAAATGCACCGAAGTTAGTTAAGCGTGAAACCTTACCTTCGATAACGTCACCAACAACTAATTGTGATGCAACCTTATCAAATGCTTCTTCACGTTCTTCTTCAACTAAATCCTTGTGTGAAAGAATCAAACGGTTCTTGTTAGGATCAATTTCAGTAATCTTAAGCTTCATAGTCTTACCAATGTATGGCTTAAGATCTGAAACGTAACGGTTTGAAATTAATGAAGCTGGCAAGAAACCACGTGTACCAACATCTACAAGTAAACCACCACGAACTGATGAAGTTACAGTACCTTCGATAGCATTTCCTTCTTCGAAGTCCTTTTGTAACTTGTCGTAAGCTTCTCTTTCCTTCAAGCGGGTAACTGAGAAGAAGAATTCACCATTTTCCTTATCGCCACCGGCTCTTCTTAATACTAAGGCCTTGAACTTGTCGCCAGGCTTAACTAAATCATGTAAGTCTGCGTTACGATCTGAAGTGTATTCACGACGAGTAATAACTCCTTCAACACCAGCGTTTACAACGCCAACATCGATTTGGCCGTCTTCAACGTCTAATACTTCGACATCGACAATATCTCCGACCTCAACTCCTTGCATTTGCTTTAATGCGTCTAAAAATTGATTACTGTTTTCTGACATATGTACCTCCCAATATCATGTCCCATTTTAAAGGAAAGTTTGATATTTTTCTACTATTTTGTGCTGTTTTTTTAAAAAATTTTTTGACTTTTTTCGATTTCGGCTAAAATTGCGTCTACAACCTGCTCAATTGACATATTTGTAGTATCAATTTCAATTGCATCATCTGCCTTTTTTAATGGTGAAATCTTGCGGTGTGAGTCTTTATAGTCCCTTGCTGCAATATCTTGTTCGATTTCATCCACTGTCTGATTAGATTCAATGCCGCGCTCTTTAAAATCTAAAAGTCGACGCTCAGCACGAGATCTAGCAGAAGCCACTAAGAAGATCTTTACTTCCGCATCTGGTAAAACGGTCGTACCAATATCACGACCATCCATGATTACATTAGTTTTACCTGCCATTTGACGTTGTAAACTAACCATTTTTTCTCGTACTTTAGGCAAAGCAGAAACTTGTGACACATTAGCAGAAATTTCTGGTGTTCTAATTTCTTTAGAAACATCTTTTCCTGCTACATACACCTTTTGCTCACCATGTTCAGATTTCAATTCAATTCCATCTTCATCAATAGCTTGCAAAATTCCTGCTTCATCCCCGTAATCTAGCTTATGATTACGAGCAATAACTGTACATGCACGATACATTGCACCAGTGTCTATATAAACGTAAGACAGCTTTTTAGCAATGATTTTAGCAACCGTGCTTTTACCTGCTGATGCAGGTCCATCTACTGCTACTTGCATTTTAATAAAAAAGAGATCTTACTGCTCGACCTCTTTTACCCTTTCTGAAAGATTATCTAAATTTAAGTGTTTGGCCAACATTGATGTTTGAAGAATCTTCAAGATTATTTAATCTGGCTAATTGATCAACAGTCATGCCATATTTTTCTGCAATATTAGTTAAAGTATCACCATCTTTAACTAAATAAGTCTTAGGTTCAGTCTTTTGAGATGAACTTGAACTAGTCTCAACAGAATTCTTCTTAGCTGAAGATGAAGTCTTTTTAGCTTTACTTGATGATTTAATTGCCTTAGATGACTTTTTAGAAGAAACCTTCTTAACTGTTTGAACTTCTTCAGCTTTTTCAGAATGGCCTGATGACAAACGATGAACAACTGGGATTAATGCAATTAATATAACAACTAAAATCACAATAACTGCAATCCATCTAGCAGATCCACTGGGCTGCTTATCTTGTGAACTTCGCTTTTCAGTTGGCCGTTCATAGTGTTGATATGGCCCTGTTGATTTTTTATCCATCTGTAAATTCCTCCATTCACTTAACGGATTAATTCTAGCATACTTTAATAGTCTTTGAATATGAAAAATCCCATCAACTTAAAAAGTTAATGGGATTTTACTTTAATTCAAATTAAATCTTTTTCGTACAAATGGCTTAATCGTCTTAATAGTTGCCTCAAAAAGCAAATATACAACGACACTGTTAATTACACCTTTTAATAAATTAAATGGCACTATAATCGTAAAAATATAAGCTTGCATAGATGGTAAATGTAATAACTGACCTAGATAAACCTTCTCAGTGAAGTGATACAAAGCACCATAACTATTAATCGCAGGTAAATTAGGAACCGCCGTTACTGCATATACTGGAGTCAAAATAAATGCGTTAGTTAAAGACATCACACAGGTCATTGCCAGAATACCAATAATTAATCCACACATTGGTTTAACTATTCCCATCTTAGTTTTTCTATTCTCAACCGTAACATTCTTACTAAAGAAATAAAATGGCAAAGAGAAAGACATCGAAGCAAGAAAAGCTGCAATTTCACCTACTACACTTGGTAAAGCAAAACCAGCAAAAATCAAGCTTAACACCATTCTAATTAATGCAATAATTACACCTGGAACAGCTCCAAAGATAAACATTCCAACTGTAATAATTACATCTGAAAAATCAAACTTTAAAAAACCTACGCCAGGGATAATTGGAAATTCAAATTTCATTACCACAAAGGCAATACACCCAATTAACGCATACGCAATAATATTAGCTAATCCTGTAGCATTTGCTCTAGATTTACTCATGACTTACTTTCCTTCCTACAAAAAAGGTCTATTGCTCCAGCAACAGACCTTTATAAAGTAAAGTAAGATTTACTTTATTGATCTGTCTTCTTCCATCTAGACTTTAACTATCGGTATCAAAAGATTCAGCCACTTGCGTGGGTCGCGGACTCTAACCGCCGGTCGGGATTTTCACCCTGCCCTGAAGACAATGACCTATATATTTAATTTCTAAGTATAAGTTAATCTAATCTCATTAATTTGTCAACTTCGCGCTTTGACAATTCGCGATATTGTCCAGAAGTAAGAGAATCTAAGGTTAAAAATGCATATTTTTCACGGGATAATTTTTCAACTAAATGTCCTACAGCCTTAAACATACGCTTAACTTGATGATAATGTCCCTCGTGGATAGTCAATTGGACAATTTGAGTATCTTTACGCTTATCTGTTTTAAGAATCTTTACCTTTGCTGGAGCAGCCTTAAAACGATCCAATTTAACCCCTGTAGTTAATGTTTTAATCTCATCAGGAGTTAAAATCCCCTTGATTTTAGCAACATAAACTTTAGATACTTCATTTCTAGGGTGCATTAATAAATTAGCTAACTTACCATCGTTAGTCATTAAAAGCAAACCTGAAGTATCATAATCAAGACGGCCAACTGGATATAAACGATATGGCACATCTTCAAAATAATCAACAACCGTTTTTCTACCCTTATCATCATCTGCAGTAGAAACAACACCACGTGGCTTATAGAAAAGATATGTATGCAAGCTTTCTCTTTCAATTGGTTCATCATCAACCGTAATATTACTGAAAGTTTCAACCTTGGTTCCTAGCTTAGTAACTACCTTACCATCCACTTTCACGCGGCCAGCTACAATCATTTTTTCTGCTTTTCTTCTGGAAGCAATTCCTGCTTCTGCTATTACTTTTTGCAGTCTCTCTACCATTATCTTTCCTCTTTCTGCATTTGCTTATCTGCGGTTCCTTTTGCCTCAAACAAATCTATTCCACCATTACTATCATTATCCGCAAAATCTTCTATTAAAGGCAAATCTGCTAAACTATGATAATTAAAATACTGTAAGAAATAATCCGTAGTTACATACAATTTAGGATGTCCAGGAGCATCTTTTTTGCCATCGGCTTTAATCAAACCGCGCCAAACTAATGTCTGCAATGCTCCAGATGAATTAACCCCACGAATATCGTCAATTTCTACCCTAGTAATAGGCTGACGATATGCAACAATTGCCAAAATTTCTAGAGCTGATTGACTTAAGTTTTTTGTTAAATCTTTTTGAAAATATTTTTCAATAATCTTGGCTGTTTGCGGACTAGTAGTCAACTTGTATGTATGAGCAATATGAATTAATTGCAAGCCAGAATCTGAATTCTTCGTTAGCTTTCGTTGCAAATTCTCGGCAACCTTATCTAAAGTTTCACCATCAATCTCTAGCATTTCAATTAAATTTTGCTCTTCTAATCCATTATCACCAGCCGCATATAAAAGTGCTTCTAAATTTGCCTCTTTACTTGCCATTTACATCAATTCTTTCTAAATTTAAATCACCAAATTCTCTTGCTTGTAAAATTCGAATTTCGTGTTTTTTGCTCAATTCAAGCATTGCTAAAAACAAACCAATCACATCAGAAATACTATGCATTTGATCAGTACAACTAAAAAAGCTGACTTGTCGTTTTTTTGCCAAACGCTGATGCAAATAATCAATCATTTCGTTAATTGGAGTCTCAGCCACTTTAATTGAAGCAGTATCCGGTTGACGCATCTTTAATCTGCGGAGAACCATGGAAAAAGTTGTTGCCAGTTCATTTGAAGTAATTTGTCCTTTAGGCAATGGTTGAACCTTAACAGAAGTTGAAACACTTGCTTCCTTTGACACAACAATTGGTACTTCTTCATTTCTTTCTTTAAAATATGCAGAAATCTTTTTAAAAATTGAATATTGTACTAATTGCTGTACTAATTCATCCCGAGGATCATCTTCAGCTTCCACTTCATCTACAAAATCATTTTGTGGCAATAAATATTGTGACTTTATTCTAAGCAAAGTTGAAGACATCACAAAATATTCCCCAGCAATTTGTAAATTCAGACTTTGCATTTGCCTCAAGTACTCTAAATATTGACTAGTAATTTGAGCAATGGGAATATCATAAATATCTATTTTTTGCGATTGAATTAAATGGAGCAATAAATCTAATGGCCCCTCAAAATTAGGTAACTCTAACGTTAAATTACTTTTATTCATTATCTTCTTCGACAGTTTTTAATAAATTGGTATATTCAGGTACAGCGGTAACTCTTTTATCAGGGTATTCATTTTTTAACTCACTGACAATTTCTTTTTCATAACTAATTTCACGAAAACCGGGAGCTAAAGAAAGATATCTGATCACAACAAACTGCTTAGTTACTTGTGTACCCAACACTCCTACAATATTATTCTGTTTATTACGGTACAAATAAAGCAGAAAATCATTATCTTCTTGATTAAGTCCTACTTCTTCTTTTAGATTTTCAATATTTTTAAAATCAGGCAAATATGAGAGTAATCCCATTGCCGTTTTTTCATAGTCTTTTTTATATTGTATTAGCATTATTAATCACCTAAAGACGAGGATGTGTCTTTTGATATACTTGTAAAATATGTTTTTGAGATAGATTAGTGTAAATTTGGGTAGTACTAATATCTGAGTGTCCCAAAATCTCTTGCACTACCCGTAAATCTGCCCCATTTTCAAGTAAGTGCGTTGCAAACGTATGGCGCAATGTATGGGGAGTAACATCTTTAGTAATTCCAGCAGATTGACAATATTTTTTAATCATTTGCCAAATTGCCTGCCGTGTAAGTTGCTTGCCTCGACTATTCAAGAAAATATGCTCATCATTTTGACCAGCTTTTAAAATTAATGGATCTCGCACATCTTGTTGATATTGCTTTATCCAATGCAAAGCAACTGAACTAATCGGTATCAAGCGCTCCTTAGAGCCTTTACCCAATACTCTAACTAAACCCAAATCTTCATGTAAGTCTTGTAATTCCAAATTAATCAATTCACTTACACGCATACCAGTCGCATATAAAGTTTCCAATATTGCTCGATCTCTTAAACCCAATTTTCGTTTAATATCAGGTTGTGCAAGCAAATCATTAATTTCTTTCTGATTTAGAGCTACAGGAAGACGTCGCTCTTTTTTAGGTAAATCAATTTCAAGCATTGGATTTAACTTCTGAATGTTTTGACGCGCAAGCCATTGATAAAATTTACGCATACTAGAAATGAGCCGACTAATTGAACTAGTAGCTTTATTTAAATCGTATTGTCTTGCTAAAAAGGCATCTACATCGCTAGCCTCTGTTGGCCAAGAATTCATACCCTCTTTTTTTACAAAAGCCAGGTACTCTTCCAAATCTTGACGGTAAGCAGTAATCGTATTATTGCTTAGGCCACGTTCAATTTGACTATAGCGTAAATAATCATCAATCTGGTCTTGTAGTTTATTCTTCTCCATCAGTATTCTCTTCTGGATCTTTAATTAAAGTGATAGCACCGGCAGTTTTATCTTCTTCGATTAAGCCTGCTTTGAGCAAATGACCTAATGCGCGCTTAAATGCGGATTTAGAAATACCGAAGTAACGCTTTATATCTTGCGCATCAGATTTATCGTAAAATGGTAAAGTTTTAGTCTCTCTTCGGCGCAAACTCATCAAAATCATCTGAGCATCATCGTCAATTTCTTCAAAAGCACGTGGCAAAGTACTTAAATTTAATCGACCATATTGACTGATACCAATAACCCTGCCCTTAAACTGTTCACCTAAGCGCATTGGACGAGGCATTTGTGATTCGTGTACAAAACCTAAATAATAATCATTAGTTAAAACAAAGGCACCAATTTCACGACTAGCATAAACAGTTCCGAAAACATTTTCATTATTCATTCCATTCGGAAAGTTTGCTGCTAACTGATCAAAAATATTTTCATCTGCTAACTTAGCCCAAATTCGATCCTTATAGTCGGTTTCTAATCGCACCAAAAGACGATCATCACGACGAGGCCATCTTTCCTTTTCTCGTGGCAAGTCATCCATAGATACTACCACATCTTTATCGGGTAATCCGACATCAACAAATACACCTAAACCCGGTCGAACTTCTGTTACCTTGCCCCAGCCATATTGATCAGGCTGAGCAAAAGGTAAAAACTGGGTCATTTCTCGATCATGAGACTTGTTATCATAAATAAAGCCTTCTATTTCATCACCGATCTTAGGAATTTCGTCTTGGGTAAGCTCTTGCTTTTTTAGTTCATAAGTAGTGCCATCAATTTGTACATAATAGGCATTATCATTTTCATCAATTATTTTTCCTTTTGCAACAGTTCCAAGCATGTTTATAATCTCCTACTTTACATATTCTTTCATATACAAGTATAAAAGATATTTGCGCAAAATAAAATAGCCAGCTCGAAAGCTGACTATTTTTTTGATTAGCTAATCTATTTTTATTTTATCTTTTAATTAAAGGTTTGAGATTTCGCCTTGGTAGATAGCACCACGACGAGCATCAACAGTAATAGTTGAACCATCAGAAATCTTTTCAGTAGCGTTAGTTGCACCAACAACAACTGGGATACCTAATGATAAACCGATAACTGCTGCGTGTGAAGTCAAACCTGAAGCTTCAACAACTAAACCTGAAGCCTTCTTGATAGCTGGGTTGTAGTCTGGGTTAGTAGTCTTAGCAACTAAGATGTCGCCTTCCTTAACCTTGCTGTTAGCTTCTTCAGCTGAGTTTGCTACAACAGTCTTGCCGATAACTGAACCGTTACCAACACCTAAACCTTGAACAAGCTTGTTACCGATGATTTGTAACTTCATCAAGTTAGTTGTACCTGAGTCACCAACTGGAACACCAGCAACGATGATTACAAGGTCGCCATCCTTAACAAAGCCCTTTTCCTTAGCTACCTTAGCAGCTACTTCAAACATATCATCAGTTGACTTAGGCTTTTCAGTCAATAATGGTTGTACACCCCAAACGATACCCAATGAGTGTTGGATCTTTTCATCGAAAGTCAAAGCAATGATGTCTGCGTTTGGACGGTACTTAGAAATCATACGTGCAGTGTAACCTGAGTTAGTTGCAGTAATGATAGTCTTAACACCTAATTCTTGAGCAGTACGTACAACTGATTCACCGATAGCTTCAGTTACATTTGAACCCTTGTAAGCTTCGAATCTTTGAAGTGCTAAAGTGTTACGCTTAAGCATTTGCTTTTCAGTACGTTCGTCAATTTCAGCCATTGCCTTAACAGCCTTAACTGGGTAAAGACCGTTTGCTGATTCACCTGAAAGCATAGTTGCGTCAGTACCATCAAGAACAGCGTTAGCAACGTCAGAAACTTCGGCACGAGTTGGACGTGGGTTTTCTTGCATTGAGTCAAGCATTTGAGTAGCAGTAATAACTGGCTTACCAAGTGCGTTAGCCTTGCGGATTAAGCTCTTTTGTACAAATGGAACTTCCATGAATGGAATTTCAACACCCATGTCACCACGAGCAACCATCAAACCATCTGAAACTTGTAAGATTTCGTCAGCGTTGTCAATACCTTCTTGTGATTCAATCTTAGGGAAGATCTTAACGTAATCTGCACCAGCTTCTTCACAAAGCTTACGGATGTCTAAGATGTCTTGAGCCTTACGTGCAAATGAAGCAGTAATGAAGTTAATACCGTATTGTAAACCGAACTTAATGTCGTCAGTATCTTTTTCAGTGATACCTGGAAGGCGAATTTCAACACCAGGAGCGTTAACACCCTTCTTTGAGCCGATAACACCAGTGTTTTGAGCTTCACAGACTAATTCTCTCTTTGAGTCGTCCTTTTCCTTGATCAAAAGGTCAACCAAACCATCATCGATTAATACGTGACCACCAACGTGAGTATCATCGTACAAACCTTCGTAGGTAACGTGGATCATGTCCTTGTTACCCTTCTTAGTGTCGTCCATTGATACACGGATCATGTCACCGGTATTAATAGTAAACTTACCACCTTCTTGTTCAGTGGTTCTGATTTCAGCACCCTTAGTGTCAAGGTCGATACCAAGAAGCAAACCAGTATCCTTTTCCACTTGACGAACCATCTTCATACGAGCAAGGTGTTCTGGGTGGTCACCGTGTGAGAAGTTGAAACGGAATACGTTTGCACCAGCTTTAGCTAAAGCAGTAATAGTTTCAATATCGTTTGAAGCTGGTCCTAAAGTACTAACAATCTTAGTTTTCTTCATTATTAAAAAAATCCTCTCCAAAAATCAACTAAATTAATATTTAGTCATTTCTTCATTTACATCCAACAACGCATAATCGCCATGGTGCTTTCCGTCAAACAGATCAAGAATGTCGTGGGTACCAAGTTGACCATTCTCCATGCCGACAGCTAAACCGCCCTTCCCATCGAGAAGCAACTTAACAGCATAGTTACCCATCTTAGTAGCATTTACTCTATCTGTGACAGTTGGTGAGCCACCACGTTGCATATGCGCAAGGACATTAGCACGAGCATCAAAATCGCCGTATTTAAGTAATTCATCCTTAAACTTATCAGCGGTCATGACACCTTCTGCTAAAACAATGATACCATGATCTTTGCCATCTGCAAAACCACGAGTGATAGTTTCTGCAATTTCTTTTACGTCGTATGGACGTTCAGGAATAACAATTGCATCTGCACCACTAGCTACACCAACACGCATAGCGATGTCACCACATTCACGTCCCATTACGTTAACAACGAAGACGCGGTGGTGACTACTTGCTGTGTCGCGAATCTTATCGATTGCGTCCATAGCAGTACGACAAGCAGAATCAAAGCCAATCGTGTAGTCAGTATAAGGAATATCATTATCGATAGTTCCTGGTAAACCAACTGAGTTTACGCCGTGGCGAGTCAAGGCTAAAGCACCATGGTATGATCCATCACCGCCAATAACGATAACAGCATCAATACCATGCTTCTTTAATTGCTCAACACCCTTTTGTTGCACTTCTTCTTGTGCAAATTCAGGGAAGCGAGCACTGTACAAGAATGTACCGCCTTCACTTATCTTGTGGTCAACATTTTCCGTAGTAAGCGGAACAAAGTCACCTGCAACCAAACCAGCGAAACCATAACGAATTCCAAAGACTTCAAGTCCATGATGGATAGCAGTCTTGGTGACAGCTCTAATTGCTGCATTCATACCAGGGGCGTCTCCACCACTAGTTAAAATACCAATCCGTTTCATGAATTCACCTCATCATGATTATTTTGTGTAATTTCTCACATCAAATAAATATTAACATTTTTTCACCCAAAAATCTCACAAAAATTGGGCTAAATTACGGTTTATTTTTATTTAAAAAATGTTAGCACTTACATGTATGGCAAGAAATAAATTCCTCTTGTCTAAAATTATTCTTTAAAATTTACTTTTCGCAAATTGGTAAGTAAATATTGCTTTTTATTTTGATCAAAACGGTCTCCTTGTACACGTAATCCCAATAAATAAATATCTCCTACCTTTAACTCTGTGCCAAATTTTTCATAAATGCGGGGGAAAATCACAACCTCTTGCTCTCCAGAAGTATCAGCAAAGCTAGCAAAAGCCATATTCTTACCGTTTTTAGTTCTAATTTGTTTAAATCGGATCAATTTACCAACTCCAACTCCCGATTCATTTAATTGGAATTGATTGAGCGGCCTACTATTGAATTTTTGAGCAAATTTTTGAACAGCAATTAATGGTGACGTAGTTGTGGCAAAACCTAAAACTTTTTCTTCCATTTCAACTTTTTCTGCACTCGTTGGCTCTTCTGCTGGCTTAAGCGGAGCATCCCCCAATATCTCAGATAAAGAAATATTTTGGCCTGTCAATTGCACATTAGCAATTATTTCATCGCAATTAATCAGCAATTCGTTACGATTCTTTTCAAGCTGATCAAAGGCTCCGGCCATGATCAAAGCTTTAATAGCATCAACCTGCAAAAACTTAGGATCTATTCGGCGAAGAAAATCATTTAATGATTTATACGGCGTGGTGTTATCGGCAATCTCTTTAGCAAAATCAACCCGCAAGCCTTTAATAGCCTTTAACCCTACTAAAATCTTTTTGTCTTTCAAGGTATATTCAAGGCTGCTGTAATTAATGTCAGGGGGCAGAATTTTAATATTAGCTTCCTGTGCATGCATAATATAATCCTGAGCTTTAGCTCCAGCTGCTGAATTTAGCATTGCCGTATAAAACGCAACAGGATAATGGACTTTTAAGTAAGCTAGCCAGTAAGCAATCTTAGTATAAGCAACAGCATGTGAACGATTAAAACCATAATTGGCAAATTGCTCTATATATTGATATACCCGTTCAGCTACGGCCTTGGTATGACCTTGTTTAATTGTTCCAGCAATAAACTTACCTTTTTCCTGTTCAATTACATCTTGCTTTTTCTTAGACATGGCCCGCCGCAAAATATCAGCCTCGCCTAAAGAAAAGCCAGCTAAAATTTGCGCTGTTTGCATTACCTGTTCTTGATAAACCAAGATGCCATATGTTGGCTGCAATATTTTTTTTAAACTAGGATCAGGATATCTAACTGCTTCTTGCCCATTTTTTCTTCTGACAAAGGCATCAATATTTTGCATAGGACCCGGACGATATAAAGCATTCACCGCTACTAAGTCTTCAAAATTATCGGGATGCAATTTGCGCAAAACCTGGCGAATTCCTCCAGATTCAAATTGAAAGACTGCATCCGTTTTTCCTTGTTGAAATAGCTGCAAAGTTTGCGCATCATTTAAAGGAATTTGATTAGGATCGATCTTTATTCCTTGCTGGCGAATCAAATTCAAAATATTGCCTAGCACAGTTAGATTACGCAACCCTAAGAAATCGATCTTAAGGAGACCCAAAGATTCAACGTATTTTTTAGTCTGTTGCGTAACCGGTATCCCTAACGGACCCGCTTGCAATCCTGAAATTCCTGCGATTGAATTATCGCTAATCACTAATCCTGCAGCATGAATAGAGTAATGGCGCGGCAATCCTTCTAGACCTAAAGCTGTTTTAAAGAGCAATTTGTTTTCGGGTGTAGCATCGACTAATAAACGCAACTCCCTTGACTGTTGATATGCATCTTTTAACGTAATCTTGCCCTTTGAATATGGAATCGCATCTGCCCATTTCTTAATTTCGACCATTGTTAAGCCAAATGCTCGGCCTACATCACGCAATGCTTGCTTTGCTGCTAGCGTACCAAATGTCAAAATCTGTGCCGCATGATCCATGCCATATTTTTGATACATATACTTAATTACAGTATCTCTTTGAACATCAGGAATATCCAAATCAATATCCGGCATTTCATGACGAGCTGGATTCAAAAAACGTTCAAACAGCAAGTTGTATTCAATTGGATCAACTTCGGTAATTCGTAATGAATAAGAAACTAACGAACCACATGCTGAGCCCCGTCCTGGTCCAGTCGTAATTTGAACACGATGACAATAATTAATCACGTCCCATACAATCAAAAAGTAGTCATCAAACCCCATTTGATTAATGACGCGCAGTTCATAATTCAACCGTTTTTGATATTCTGCTGGAATTTTATTTTGACCAAAGCGTTGCTGTAAGCCAGTTTGAGCCAAGTAATGCAAATATTCTTCTGAAGTTGCAAACCTTTTTTGGTGATATTTAGGCAAAACAGGCTTCTGAAAAACAACTTCTGCATTGCATTTTTCAGAAACTTGCCATGTATTATTCACTGCATCATCCAGATCAAATTCATGGTATCGCTGAAGCAATTGCTCTGCTTCAACTAAGTAATGTGATCCTTCTTGCTTAGCTAAAGGCAGCACATCCTGAATTTTATTTCCTGTAGCAATAGCACGCAAAGTTTTTTGTAAAAATTGATCATGTGGATTTAAGTATTCGCTATCTTCAGTTGCAAGTAAGGGTAAATCAAATTGCTTGCTTAAACTGCGCACATAATCAATATAATTCTGCATACTTTGATTAGCATACACGCCTAAATAAAGATCAGGCGTTAATTCTTTCAAATCTCGAATTAAATCACTACCTAATTGCTTATTTGTCTCAAATAAGTACAATAATTCGCTTTTAGTATTTGCAGGCACAACGAGCAATAAATCAGTCAAATACTTGCTTAAATCTTTTAGAGTTAAGACATTATTATTTTGTCCATTTTCAGTTAGTAGATTAATCGCACTCGATAAACGCAATAAGTTATGGTACCCCGCATTTGTTTTAGCAAACGCAAGCAAGTCATATTTCTGCGTACTATCAACTAAACCATTTAAACGCAGCTGCATCCCTAAAAGTGGCTTAATTCCCGCTTTTTTAGCCAATTCATAAAAATTAACCAAGCCATATGTTACGTTTACATCAGCTAATCCTACTGCCTGATAGCCTCGTTTCTTGGCCGTTTCGATTAAATCTGGAACTTTTGTAGGACTATCTAGCAAAGTAAACGAACTTAGGTTTTGAAGTGTTGCTACTTGCATAAAATAACCACCTTTCACTGCAGAAATTTATCAAATTAAGTATAACAAATTGCATTAATCTCGTTTGAAATTGCGCCTTATTTTTGATAAAATTCTATCCGAAAGAAGGAATCAATATGGGTCGATATCTAGTCACAATTGTATGGAGCATAATCTACATGTTTGTTGTAGGCTTTATTGCTGGTCCTTTAACTCAAAGTGCCTCATTCAACACTAACGATGTCAAAACTTGCTTGGTCGTTGGCCTTATCTTCGGCATTCTTTTCTCAGCAATTATTGCAACTATTACTGCTCATTCACACAAAGACAACAGTAAATACAGTAAGTTAAAATAATTATTTTAAAATTAAAACACGTGAGAATTTCAAAGTTCTCACGTGTTTTTTGTCTTCTTAATAGAATTTATAGTTTTTCTTGGTGTCTACTTGTACATCGCCATGAGTTAAGTATTCGCTAAACATTTGAACATAATCTTTATCAAGTGTCATTTCGATTTTGTCCATACTGTATTCAGGATAGAATCCACCACCCATTGCACGATAATTATTGACAGCTAAATGATAAATCTTATCGTCTTCAATTGGCTTGTCATGCAAAGTAAGCTTAGTCAGACGTTCACCCTCTGGCTTAGATAAATCAGCTTCATATTCAACTGGATAAAAGACATCAAAATGATAAAGCATTGGCTTAGGTTTAATCCAGCGATCGATGAAGCCAATCTTGCCATCTTTGTCTTTCTTCAAAAAGCCAGCGCTATGTTCAATAATATGACGCAATTCTTTACCAGTCAGTTTAACGCGACAAAGTTGGTTAGCATATGGATAGTTTAACAAAACATCACGCATAGTAACTGTCTCATTAAAACCTTTAGCATTTTCACTCATAACAGCAGTGGCAGAGACATCGGCTTTTGTAAACCATAATTGCATTTGTTGAATCAAGTTGATGAATGGTGCCCCCTCAATGCGGCCTTTCATGGCATTTTCAATCCGTGCAGGCTTATTTAAGTGGGCTATAGGCTTGTCTAACCATTCTTGAGTTCTCTTGTCTAAATCGGCAATTTTCTCGACTACAGCAGGATCTGGATCATAGTCCTTAGTATCAATCAACTTAGTAGTCATATTGGTAATTTTCTTAGTGTTATCATCAACATCTACAATTACTTCCGCAACTGCTTCTCCGCGATAACCTGGTTGAACAATTGCAGTATTTTTAGTAACTACATTCAAACGACGGTGTTGGTGACCAGTTAAAAAGACATCTACTTCAGGAATTTCAGTTAAAATCTTATAGCCTTCATTTTCACCACGATGTGGCTCAGTAGCTTCGCCAGTTTCTGGATCACTTTCAAATCCACCGTGGTACATTACAGCTAAAATATCTACTTGTGGCCGTAAAATTTTGGCATAATGCTTAATCTTTTCATATGCGGATGCAAATTCTAGACCAGCCACATTTTCTTTAGGTTCCCAATGAGGAATATATTGAGTGGTAATACCTAAAATACCAATCTTTAAGCCGTTTCTCTTAATGATGATATATTCACGACCAAAAAACGGCACCTTAGTTTCAGCATCTAAAACATTGTCATTAATAATTGGAGCCTTATTATTATCAACGTAATAGCTTAAATAATCTAATCCAAAATTAAAATCATGATTACCCAAACAACGTGCATCATACCCTACTGCATTATATGCTTCAGTAAATTTGCGTAAATCACTATAATCACCAGTAGAATGAGCATATGAAGCAAGTGGAGAACCTTGAAGGCAATCACCAGCATCAGTGACAACAACATTATTATCACCATACTTTTTCTTTTCAGCTTTAATCACTGAACTAACTCTGCTTAAACTAAAAGGTGCATTATAATCAGTCTTATTTTGATAATCTGTTGGCAGTAAAAAGCCATGAGTATCACTAGAGTGTAAAAATACTAATTTCATCTTTCTGTTTCCTTTTCTTAGGCATAAAAAAAGACACCATCATTCCAGGTGCCTTTTAATTAGTTATTGCCGTTATCGTTGTTATTTACAACTTGACGACCCTTGTAATAACCCTTTGGTGAAACACGGTGGCTTAAGCGGTATTCACCAGTAGTTGCATCATAGTGCATTGCTGGAACACTCAACTTAATATGACCACGACGTGAACGTTTCTTTTGTTTAGAAGTATGTCTTGCAGGAACTGCCATTTAATTGATCTCCTTTATTGTAGTCTTAAGCTTCAGGATTAATTAACCCTGAATTACTCACGTGATTCAATCATACTATTCAATTAAGAATAAATCAAGATCTATTCTTGGTTCTTCTTGTTTTTATTTAAAATTGAACCGAAATATTGCTTATCTTTCTCTTTTTTATCACGGCCGAAAAACCAAGCAATAATCATCCCAATAATTACCATCACTACCAAAATAACGATTAATGGCAATCTAACTTTAAAAAAGCCAAAATTAATTGCTACTGGTGCGGTATTTAGAACGACGAAAATTACCGCAATTAAAGCGATAATTGAGCCTATAATTAGATTCTTCTCTTTTTCCATTTCCAATTACTTTCTAGAAGCAAATTTTAAAGAAAGCTTATCACCAAGTGCTGGGAATAAGTTGTAAAGTTTTGCCAATACAGCCAAGCTTAATGGCAAATTAAGTTCACGCTTATCGCTGCCAAAGAAATGGACAACTTGCCAAGCTACATCATCTGGATCAAGCATAAACTCTTGTACATTTTCCACATAGTTGCCTGTCTTATCAGCAATGTTAAAGAAGTTAGTGTAAACAGGACCTGGGTTAACTGTCATCACTTTAACACCGAATGGCTTAAGTTCTAGACGCAGTACATTTGAGAATTGAATAACTGCAGCCTTAGAAGCGCTGTAAGCAGCTGACTTAGTAGTTGGAACTTTACCAGTAATTGAACCGAAGTTAATGATTTGACCGGTCTCTTGTTCCATCATGACGCGACCGACCAATCTAGTGAAGTACATCAAACCTAAAACATTTACTTGGAATATGTTGGTTACATCTTGCATCTTTTGTTCCATAAATTCTTCGAACTTACCAAAGCCTGCACAGTTAACTAAGAAATCAATATGCTTAACTTGCTTGGTGATTTCATCAAAAGCCTTTTCAATATCATCAGGCTTGCCCATATCTGTTGGGAAAACGTAAGCTTCTGCACCAGATAATTCTCTAGCTTCTGCCGCAATTTCGTCCAGACGTTCTTTTCTTCTAGCAATCAAAATGACGGTAGCACCGCGGCCAGCACTTTCAAGAACAATTGAACGACCAATACCGCTTGAAGCACCAGTAACAATAACAACTTTATTTCTTAATGAATCTTTCATTCTTCTGAACCTTTCATTGGAATATTAACTTGATCAAAATCATTAACTAATATTGTATTCGGGAAAACCTTCTTAGCTTGACTCTCAAGTTTTTTGGCCTTGCTACCCATATAACGAGCAGAAATATGACTCAAGCATAGCTTCTTAACATTTTCCTCTTTAGCAATTTTAGCTGCTTGAACAGAAGTTGAATGGTAATAACTATGAGCCAGCTTAGCTTCATTCCCGGCAAAAGTTGACTCATGAACTAAAACATCAGCATCCTTTGCCAAACGAGCAATACTTGGTGTAGACCGAGTATCGTAAATAATGGTGACAATTCTACCTGGCTTTTCAGCACCTAAAAAGTCCTTGCCATTTAGCACCGTTCCATCAGCTAAAGTAACTTGCTCACCTCGTTTTAATTTACCCAGAAGTGGGCCGTTAGGAATATTATACTTTGCTAGTTTATCAATTAAAAGTTCACCAGGGTGAGAATCTTCCACTACTCTAAATCCAAAACTAGGTATTCTGTGATCTAATCGATCAGTATAAACACGAAATCCCTTATCCTGACAAATTAAACCTGGTTTAGATAATTCCACAAATTTAATTGGATACGATACTTTAGTTCTTGATACTTTCAATGAAATTTTAACAAATTGTTCAATACCAGCAGGACCATAAATAGTTAATGGACCTACATCCCCTTGAAACGATCGAGTTGAAAGAAGTCCTGGTAAGCCAAAAATATGATCACCATGATTATGCGAAATAAAAATTTTCGTAACTTTTCTTAATCTAATATTTGTTCTCAAAATTTGATGTTGAGTAGCCTCCCCAACATCAAATAGCCAAATTTCATTTAATTCATCTAATAACTTAAGCGCGACACTTGAAACATTACGCTGTTTAGACGGCTGTCCTGCTCCAGTGCCCAAAAATTGTAATTCCATGAAAATCCTATTCTAAACTTAAAACTTTGAATGCTTAATAATTGTCTTAGTGATAAAGGTACTGTAATATTTAGAACCCTTAATATTCGGATGAGTATGGTCATCATAAAACCATTTAGGATGATTCTTTGAATATGAATACCAGTCAATGACTATAAGATTATGATATCGTTTTGCACCTTGTTTTAGCAAATCATTTACTGGTCTTTGCCAATCACGAGTTGGTACATGAACATTGATCCAAAATACTTTTCGTTTAGGTCCAACTTCCTGCATAATCCTATTTAAATCATCCATTGAAAATGGGCCATTCGTACCTAAGCCAATCAGCACGTTGTCGGCTAAGACACCCTGTCTCTTATAACTATCTAACAAACCAAAGGCCACATTTAATTGACGAGATACTGCGGCGTCAATCAAAGCTTTAGGCATTAGCTGCTTAAGATCATTGCTTGATCCTGCCATGACGGAATCCCCGATCGCAGTTACCTGAATTTTTTGTGCTAATTCCAAATCAAGTTGAGAAATATCATATTTAACATATGATTGATTAACTGGATTACTTTTTGCTTTCTCAGCCGCTTCTTTTATAATTTTTGATTCATTTTCTTTTTGTTTTTTCTGCTTTTTCTGCTTTTTTAACTTTTCAATTAATTTAGCATTATCTGACTTTTGTTTTTTAGCGTTACGATTTATTCTTTGCGCTAACTGACTTTTGTTAAAATCTTCTGCTTTAACATGAAGAGAAATCGCAATAGCAATGCTGCCAAATATTATCACAAATGCGGCCAATACGGCTTGACCTTTCTTCACATAATTTCTAGCTTGCATATCGAAAACATGAGCAAAATATTGTTTGGTCTTCTTCCAAGTAATCTTACTCATTGGCCGCTCGATTAAACGGTATGTTATTTCACTAATAGTTAAAATTAAAATCAATTCAATGATTCGATACATGACGGGATGATCGCCCAGGTTATTAATTTTAGATTCAAAGAAAATCATTACTGGGAATTGATAAAGATAAATGCCATAACTTCTTGAACCGATCCAATCAAAAAGCTTATTAGTCATAATTTGATTCCAATGACTACTTGGATGTGCAATTACTCCAGCAAAAATGCACACAATCAATGAAAATAGCAGCATCCCACCACAATATGCAAATGCTTGTTGTGGATTCATCGCCTTAGCAAAATACATTACCAAAAGCAAAATAAAGGAAACAAGACCTACTAAGTCTAATATGATTCTATCTTGCTTTGGCACTTCTGGATTTAACACCTCTACCGGCCAAATAACAGCTAAAGCGGCTCCCAATCCTAATGAGAAAAATCGAGTATCTGTTCCGTAATAAATTCGATTAATGTCAGTTTTAGTTAAATATAATATTGCCATTTCTAATGCTGACAAAAAAGATAGCGCTAATAAGAAGTAAAAAATTCGTTTCTTCTTTTTAACTAATTTGACTAACAAAAAGATGACTAACGGCCATATTATATAAAATTGTCCTTCGATGGACATCGTCCACAAGTTCGTAAACGGCGATTCATTATTGGCAAAACGTTCAAAATAGCTTTGACCATTATTTATTTGCCAAAAATTAAAGACATTTAGCAAATTAGCAAAAACAATTTGATTTAGTTTAGCTAATAAATTCCTTTGAAAAAGAAAAATATATGTTGCGCTTATCCATAATACTGCAATTAATTGCGGATAAAGTCTCTTAATTCTATTCAAATAAAAATGGCGATTGTTATAAGAACCAGTTTGATCATATGAATTAAGCATATGATCGGTCACTAAATAGCCTGACAAAACGAAAAAAATCGGCACTCCTAGATACCCGCCGATAAAAGAATTAGGATCAAAGTGATAAAGTATTACCCCTATAACTGCTAATGTTCTAAGTCCAGAATATCCTGTAATAAACCGATTTCTTCTCATATTCATTTCTACCCTTATTGCACGAATTCAAAGACAAATTTGCCGATAGCGACATCGTCACCATTAACTGCTCCCTTTTCACGCAATGCATCATCAACGCCTAATCTCTTAAGACGTCTTGCTAAGCGCATAATTCCGTCTTGGTGATCCAAGTTAGTCATTTGAACTAATCTTTCTAACTGTTCGCCCTTAACAACAAATTCGTGTTCTCCAACTTTTTCAATAGTAAATTCATTCTTTTGTGGTGCCTGATACTTGTATTCCTTGGTCTTTTGTACAACCTTAGGCTCTTCTTCTGCACGCTCTTTTTCTACTTCTTCAACAAGCGTTGCAGTATCATTCATAAGCTTATTGACACCTTTATGAGTTACACTGGAAATTTCATAAACAGGTTCATTGTTTTCCTCTTCTTTTAACGCCTTCTTAAATGCGGCAAGCTTTTCTTCCGCACCAGGAATATCCATTTGAGAGGCAACAATTAGTTCTCGTTTTTTGGATAAATCTGTTTCGTAATTTTTCAGCTCGTTTTTGATGGTGTGATAGTCTTCAATTGCTTCACGACCATTATTAGGGTCCATTGACACTAAGTGCAAAATTACCTTAGTTCTTTCAACGTGACGCAAAAATTGAATACCAAGTCCTACGCCTTGGCTAGCTCCTTCAATTAAACCTGGCAAATCGGCCATTGAAAAGTCACGACCATCTGGTAGAATTACCATTCCCAAGTTAGGAGTTAAAGTAGTAAATTGGTAGGCTGCAATCTTTGGCTTAGCCTTAGTGGTTACTGACAATAAAGTAGATTTACCCACTGATGGGAATCCTACTAAACCAACATCAGCCAAGAGCTTTAACTCAAGACGTAAAACTCTGTCTTCACCAGGTTCACCATTTTCTGCAATTTCAGGAGCGGTATTTACACTCGTAGCAAAGTGAATATTACCACGGCCACCGCGGCCGCCTTTTGCTACTACTAACTCTTGGCCCTTTTCAACTAGGTCGCCAATTAATTCACCAGTATTAAAATCATAAACGGTTGTCCCCACAGGTACCTTCAAGTAGAGGTCCTTAGCTGCACGACCATATTGGGATTTTATTCGACCATTTTCACCACTATCGGCTTTAAACTTGCGTCGGTAACGGAAATCCATTAAAGTACGCAAACCACTATCTGCAACAAAAATAATGCTGCCGCCGCGGCCGCCATCACCGCCTGCTGGTCCGCCATTTGGAACATATTTTTCATGGCGGAAAGCCACCATGCCATCGCCGCCTTTTCCGGCTTGGACTTCAATTTTAGTCTGATCAACAAATGTAGGCATGTTTATCTCTTCCTTCCGTCTCAATCTAACTTTTATACTATACCACACAAATACGCTCAACAGCGCGAATTCTGGGTTTTACAACATTAATTTTACAGTTTGTGCTTGGGGTAATGTCAACCCTGCTGCACGCAAATCATCCACTGATGCTTCTTTAATTTTCTTCAAGGAACCAAACTTGCGCAATAACTTATTCCGGCTCTTGGGTCCAATTCCCTTAATTGAATCTAACCGGCTAGATAAAGCATTTTTAGCATGTCTTCTACGGTGAAAAGTGATGGCAAAACGGTGAACTTCATCCTGAATTCGAGTCATTAAATAAAAGCCTTCAGATTTTGGATTCAACGGTATTAGTTTTAATGGCACGCCGTTAATCGGATCACCAAACAGCAAATGGTTAGTCCGGTGTTTGTCATCCTTTACCATACCCGCTACCGGAATATTTAAATTAAGCTCATTACGCAAAACATCCTCACAAGCATCAACCTGAATTTGACCACCGTCCATCAAAATCAAATCTGGCATCTTCTTATGTTCGCGCAATAAACGACCATATCGACGGCGAACAACTTCACGGGTATTGCGAACTTCATCGCCTCCGTTTTGATGTTCAACTTCGCCTTTTAACTTATATTTACGGTAAGCCGTTTTATCAGGTTCTCCATCTTTGAATACTACTAAAGCAGAAACTGGATCTGCTCCTTGAATGTGCGAGTGGTCAAAACTTTCAATAATGTGGCCATATGGCAAGCCTAGTGCATCGAAGATTTCTTTTTGGGCACCTTTGGTCTTACGGTTGCCTAGTTCTAATAATCTAAACTTATCGTCTAACTTCAACTTAGCATTGTCTTTAGCCATATCAAGCAAGGACTTCTTTTGACCACGCTGAGGAGTTCTAACCGGTACTGTTAAAACCTCTGCTAAAGTAGCATTATCAAATCCTGCTGGAATCAATACTTCTTTAGGAAGAACACGGTTTTTTTGACCATAAAATTGCACAATAAAAGAAGTAAAGGCGTCTTCTGGATCAGTGGTGTCAGTCAATGGAAACATGCGCGTCTCACGCCGCAATAATTTGGCCTGACGCAAGAAGAAAATCTGAATAGAAATCCATGATTTATCAACATAATAGTTAAAAATATCACGTTGAGTATTATCATTAGAAATAATTTTCTGCTTTTCAACAGTTTCTTCAATATATTTTAACTGATCACGTATCTCCGCAGCTCTTTCAAATTCAAGCTGTTCAGAAGCCTGCTCCATTTTTTGAGTTAAATCTTGCTTAACTGCACCGATATCTCCATTCAAAAAACGTTTGATCTTTTTAATCTGCTCATCGTACTCCTTTTGAGGAACCTTTTTAAAGCAAGCACCTAAGCATTGCCCCATATGATAATAAAGACATGGGCGTCCTTGATAACCATGACAGCGTCTTAATGGAAAAACTTTTTGAATAAACTTCAAGGTAGCCTGTGCAGCATAGACATTGGGATAAGGCCCAAAATAGTAGCCACCATCTTTACGTACAATACTTGTTAAACGTGTCTGAGGATCATGTTCCCGTGTAATTTCAATATACGGATAGCCTGTCCCTTGCTTTAATTGCACATTGTAATATGGTTGGTATTTCTTGATTAAAGTAATTTCTAATAAAAAGGCTTCTTTGTCTGTAGAAACAGTAATGATGTCATAATCTCTAATTTCACGAACAAGTTCTGCCCTTCGTCCTACTTGTTTGCTTTTAAAATAAGAACGTACTCTATTTTTTAGATTTTTAGATTTGCCAACATAAATAACCGTACCATTAATATCTTTCATCAAATAACAGCCCGGTTTCTCTGGCAAAAGTTTTAATTTATTTTCAATTAATTGTGTTGCCATTATTCTCATCCTAACAAAAATTCGTATGTAATAGTGTACCACAGCTTTTTTAAGAAGATATTAACTTTGCTCACAAGCCATAGCTATTTATATCAAAATTTGCTAAATTAAATGTACATTGATATAGAAATATAAAGGATACATGATGACTAATTTTGTTTTTGACTTAATCAACCAATTTGGCTACATGGCCATCAGTTTTCTAATTGCTATCGAAAACGTTTTTCCGCCAATTCCTTCCGAAGTAATTCTTTCTTTCGCTGGCTTTGCTACACACCACTCACAAATGACAGTTGTGGGAACAATTATTGCCTCTACTATTGGTGCAGTACTTGGAGCCTTAATTTTATACGGTGTTGGTTGGTTCCTAAATGAAGAACGTTTAGAACGCATCATAGATCACAAAGCGTTCAAAATGCTTGGCTTTAAAAGAGGAGATGTACAAAAGGCCATTAATTGGTTTGATAAGTATGGCACAGGCGCTATTTTCTACGGACGCTGCATCCCTGTCGTACGAAGCTTAATCTCTATTCCAGCAGGAACCGCAAAAGTAAAAATGTCTAAGTTCTTAATTTACACTACCTTAGGAAGCTTAGTCTGGAATACAATTTTAGTAGCTTTAGGTTCATACATGGGAGAAAAATGGCAAGTTATTGTTACTATCTTTGAAGAATACTCTTTAATCATTGCCGGCTTAAGTGTGGTCACAATGATCTGCTTTTCATTCAAGTGGTACAAACAAAAAATTAAGAATTAACACAAAAAGTCCTATTTATTGCAAAATAGGGCTTTTTATTCTTCAAAAAATTAAAAATATAATGTAAAATTAATCTAACTTTATTTTAAGGGATGATGTAATGAGATTTAATATTTTAAGAAAACAAAGCATTCAAAATTATCTGGGTAAAGATATTAAATTTGCCAAGACAATGAATGCAGTAGACTTAATGTCCCTCGGGGTAGGTGCTGTAATTGGTACTGGGATTTTCATCTTACCAGGAACAGTAGCCGCTACCCTAGCCGGGCCAGGTGTAAGTTTATCATTCGTAGTAGCTGCTATAGTTTGTGCGCTTGCAGGGATGTGTTACGCCGAATTTGCTTCAGCTATTCCAGTTGCTGGTAGTGCCTATTCATACGGGAATATTGTGTACGGTGAATTTGCCGGCTGGATTATCGGTTGGGCTTTAATTCTTGAATACATGCTCTCTGTAGCTACAGTAGCCGCTGGTTGGTCCTCTTATTTCAGCTCTTTTATTAGTCCATTCGGCCTCAAAATTCCCCATGCCGTTTCAGGGCCAATGGATCTAAGTCATGGTGTTTATTTTGACCTAGTGTCCGTTTTAATCATTCTCTTGATCAGTATTTTGCTTTCTCGAGGAATGAAAAATTCAATTAAGATCAATATCGTAGCAGTATTTATCAAAATTGCTATTATCTTAATTTTCATCTTTGCCGGCTTACACTTTATTAAACCAGCAAATTATCATCCATTTTTGCCATATCATTTTTCAGGCGTAATCAAGGGAGCAACCACGGTTTTCTTTGCCTTTCTTGGATTCGATGTAGTTTCTTCTTCCGCTGCCGAAGTTAAAAATCCTAAGAAAAACATGCCACTAGGAATTATTGGTACTTTAGCAATTGCAGCTCTGCTATACTTTGGCGTATCAATTGTCTTAACAGGAATGGTTAACTATACCAAATTAAACGTTTCTAACCCTGTTGCTTTTGCTTTACAATACGTTCACCAAAATTGGGTGGCAGAATTGCTGTCATTTGGGGCAATGCTCGGAATGGCTACTATGATGTTGACTATGATTTATTCAAGTTCTCGTTTAATTTATGCCATGGCTAGAGATGGCCTGCTTCCAACTACTTTCAGCAAGTTAGACAAAAAACACAATTCTCCTCAAAACGCATTAGTAGTAGTAACTATTATTATTGCTCTTGGTGCAGCATTCTTCTCAGTAGATCAATTAGCTAACTTGGTTAACTTCGGTACTCTTTTTGCCTTTACGTTAGTATCTTTCGGTATTTTAAAACTAAGAAAAAGAACAGATATTACCAACGATGGCTTCAAAGTTCCAGGTTATCCATACTTACCTATTATTTCTGGTTTAATCTGTATCTTTATGATTTGTCATTTAAGTTCTGAAGTATATCTAATGGCTGTCATTTGGCTAGTAACTGGAACTGTTATTTACTTTGTCTACGGCTACCATCACAGCCAACTCGATCATGACTAACATACCCAAAATTATGTAAAATAAAAACAGCAATTTCAAAATTGCTGTTTTTTTATATTGTCTCTAATTAATTTGATTGATGGCTTTGCCATCCTTAAAGAAGGATAAAACATTATTGGCTGCTTCTTTAGATAAATTAAATCTAGCAACATGAGTAGCTGAACCAACATGTGGAGTCATAATTACATTGTCCATCTCCACTAATTCTTGTCTAGGATGTGGCTCATTTTCAAAGACATCTAATGCTGCACCAGCAATTTCATCATTCTTTAAAGCAGAAATCAAAGCGTCACTATCAACTAAAGAACCGCGAGCTACATTGATTAAAAATGCAGTGTCCTTCATTTGTTTAAACACATCGGCATTAATAATGTGGTAAGTTTCATCGGTTGCAGGAGCATGTAAACTTAAGAAATCAGCATTCTTAATTAATTCATCAAAGTCAACATACTTAGCATCAAGTTCCGCTTCAATTTTTTCATCAAGTTGATGACGATTATGATAGATAACCTTCATCCCCAATGCCTTAGCAAAACGAGCAACTTGCTGACCGATTCTACCCATGCCTAAAATTCCCAAGGTTTTGCCTTCGATTGAATAGCCTTGATTATCATATTCATCAGCATTTAAAAATACGCCTTCACATAAAGTATGATCATAGTAACGAATTCGACGTGCAGAAGCTAAAATCATTGTTAGAGCTAATTCAGCAGTTGGACGCAGAACACTTTCAGGACAATTTGAAACTACAATTTCCTTTTCCTTTGCATATTCCGTATCTACATGATCAAAGCCAACACCATATGTTGAAATTATTTTTAAATTCTTGGCTGCGTCGATCATTTGCTTATCAAAAATCATCTTAGCAACAATTACACCATCATATTCGGCGATATGATCTAAAACCCATTGGCGATCATCATCTGGACGATGACATACAGGTCCAATAGTTATATCACATACTTCTTTTAAGTATTCTTTTCTTAAGTCAAGATACTACTAATTTGTTTAAATTAACATCTATTTTGCAAATTTATTAATTGCAAGAGCTACGCCATCATGATCACAATCAGCGGTTACGGCATCGGCATGCTCTTTAGTATAATCAACTGCATTGCCCATTGCCACTCCGACACCAGCATATTCTAGCATGGGTGCATCATTTGCCTGATCACCTAAAGCCATAACATTTTTGGGAGCGATTTTCAAATAATCGCACAGTCTTCTTAGTCCAGTCCCCTTATCAACTCCGGCTGCAGTCGCTTCATAATAAAATGGCTCAGTTTTAGAAAAAACTACCCGATCCTTCATCTTTTGAAATAATGGACTCGTAATTTTACTATCTAAGTAATCTGGATCATCAATATACATACATTTAATAATTGGAATGTGGCGCATCTCTTCTTGAGTTCGATAAGACACTTCTAATTTAACTACACGCGAATTATAAATTGTATAATGTCCTAAATCTCGATTAGCTGTGTAAATTCGATCTAGGCTTACGCTGTGAAAATGCAAGTTCAATTTACGTGCAATTGCTTCAAGATCAATATAATCATCATATTTCAAGCCTTGTTTGAAAATAACCTGACCATTGGTTGATTCAACTACTGCCCCATTAAAACTGACCACATACTCATTATCTTGCTTATTTAAGCCTAGTTCATCTAAATACCGCTGTGCACCAGATAGAGGACGACCTGTACAAATAACTATTTGTTTACCTTTATCTCTAGCAACCAAAACGGCTTCTTTAACTGCTGGCGTTATTTCTTTTTTAGAATTAACTAAGGTCCCATCAATATCGATTGCTATTAATTTTATTTCGCTCATTTTTCTTTCTTAAAATAAATAAGTATCGTTTATCGCGATACTTATTAAACAGCTACATTTTGGTCATTCTCCTTGAACTTGACCAATTTTTTCATATCCTCATCACTAATTTGAAAATTGATATTCAAATTTTCTTTCATTTCCGCAACATTATCGCTCTTTGGCAATACAATGCATCCAAGCTGTAAATCAAAGGCTAACATTAATTGAGCCGGACTTACATTATATTTCTTTGCATATTTATTTATTTTCGGATCTTTAAGTAATCGTCCATGTGCTAATGGTGAATAAGCTTCAATTTTAATATCCAAATCATTGCAATATTTCATCAAATCCATTGGTACCTTATTAATATGGACCTCAATTTGATTAACTACAGGCTTTATCGTGCCATTATTGACAATGTTTGCCACGTCTTCTTGCAAAAAATTAGATATGCCAATTGATCTAACCTTACCTGCTTTTACAGCTTCCTCCATTGCACGCCAATTTTCTAGATTTCCTTCAAAATGGCGGTCGTTGGTTCGATTTACTTCAATCCAAGGTTTTGCGGTGAATGAATAAGCAATAAATCAATATACTTCAAGCCAAAACGGTCTAAGGCTTCGTCTATCGCTTCCTTAGTACCTTCATAGTCTTTAACCGCAGTTGGCAACTTAGTTGTTAAAAATATATCACTACGTTCAATATCGGAGTTCCAAATACCTTTACCGACTCCCCTTTCATTGCCGTAGTCCTTGGCAGTATCAAAGGCACGGTAGCCAACATCAATTGCCTGGCGTACTGTTTTTCTAACATCATCATTATTGATTAACCAAGTTCCCAATTGAATTTGAGAAATTTCTACTCCGTTATTAAGCGTCAAAGTCTTTCCAAATTTCACACTTTCACACCTCTATACCTTTGTTTTAGATGTCTCTACTTTTCAAAAATCAATCCATGAATAGCTTTTTACTTCCATGCTATATTTAGCATACATCAAAGTATAATCAAATCCTATACATATATTTATTTTTTCGTATGGGTTTCAACATCTTTTGAAACTGTCAAATCTTTTGTGTAAATAGATCTTTCTCGTAAATTGATTTTTTAAT
>NZ_PCZD01000029.1:0-23756 GCF_002553975.1 Lactobacillus sp. UMNPBX6 | reverse complement strand
GAAGAATTTCATCGTTCTTTTTTCATGGCCTAGGATTTAGTTTTTTCCCAGACACTTTTGGATTTCATTTTTTTGATCTAGAGCAGATACACTGTTCACTTTAGATCTTAACAAATTGTTCTGCTGAATCAATTGGACTTAAATAAACGTAAGAAAGATTTAAATATTTTGTTTTTTCTATTAAGTTTTTCATTATTTTTTCTTGATCAGGGGTTAAATGTAAATGATTCAATGCTACCTTGGCTTGAATATACATTACTAACTTACTTGTATATTCAAGTGGATGGTCATTACTATCGAATTTGTTAATAACCAGTCCAATAGCATCGCGAATAGGACGATAGCGTCCAATATTCATTTCATTATAAATATTGCTGAAAAAACTATTATAGAAATTTTTTAAATCTTGATAGACCTCTTTGGTATCTGAGTTATGTTTAAAAATGCCGAACATCATAATCACTCCTTTAAAACCGGTAGGATTTGTGTTTTAGGATTAAACCAACTTCTCTGCTCATTGGTTAAAGGAGTATCTGTTATTAAGACATCCACCTTGTCCAATGGAGCAGACATATATGGAGAAGATGAATCGTTAGTGAATTTATATTTTTCTGCTACTAAAACAACTTGATTAGCGCGTGCAATTGCCGTACGTACAACTTCTGCGTCTTCCATTTTTGGCGCATATACACCATCTGGTCTAATACGAGAAGCGCCAATGAAAGCTGTATTGAAATGAATCTTACAAATTGTTTCAAGAGCGACTTTTGAGTAAATGTAGCGCTGCGACTTGTTGATTAATCCGCCTAGCAATCTAACAGAAGGGACTTCGGTTGTTAACATGCTTAAAGCATTGTCGATTGAATTAGTAACTACTTGCATATCGATACCGTTAAGCATGGGACAAAGTTGTTTTAGAATTGTTGAAGAACCAATAAAATCACATTGACCAGGATGAACGAATCGTTTAGCTTTTTTTGCCATTTTCAATTTAATTGGTGATTGAACTTCATTTCTAGTTAAAAAATCAGGTACGCTATTTTGATTGACCTCCATCAGCCCGCCGTGTACTCGGATTGCCTGTCCAGTTGTCGTTAAATGAATTACATCACGACGTGCAGTATCAAAAGATACATTAAAATGTTGGGCAATTATTCTAGTTGAAAGCTGATGTTTTTCTTTCAATAGCTTTTTGATTTGAATTAATCGTTCTTCTTGAGTCATTTTTCTCTCTCCATGAATTAGTCTAGCATTTTTACAGGTAGCCGTATTTGTTTGATCAGCATTTTGCATTTATTTATCAGTACTTTTAAGTATATCAAAACATAAACACTTATATTTCATTATAAAAAACTGATTAGTTCAAGGATAGGGCTATTCTGATTTAAATCTAAAGACTTATTTAAATTGGTAGGATCCAATTATAAAAATGATTGATTTTTCATCAATAATTGGTATGATATAGGTATAAAGAAAAGGATTACAAAACAGAGCGCTTAAACTTGCTCAAAGGAGGAAAAATGACGAATTACGATTCAAAAGAATACTTAAAGAGCGTCGATGCTTACTGGCGTGCTGCAAATTACTTATCTGTTGGACAACTCTTCTTAATGAAGAATCCATTGTTAAAGCATAAGTTGGTTGCTGAAGACGTAAAGCCAAAGCCTATTGGTCACTGGGGTACTATTGCTCCACAAAACTTTATTTATGCACACTTGAACCGTGTACTTAAGAAATATGACTTGGATATGTTCTACATTGAAGGCTCAGGTCACGGTGGCCAAGTAATGGTTTCAAACTCATACCTTGATGGTTCATATACTGAACGTTATCCAGAAATTACCCAAGATGAAAAAGGTATGGCTAAATTATTCAAGCGTTTCAGTTTCCCAGGCGGTGTTGCTTCTCACGCTGCTCCTGAAACTCCAGGTTCAATCCATGAAGGTGGGGAATTAGGATACGCTTTATCTCACGGTGTTGGTGCAGTTTTAGATAATCCAGATGTAATTGCTGCTGTTGAAATCGGTGACGGTGAAGCTGAAACTGGCCCGCTTGCAGCAAGTTGGTTCAGTGACAAGTTCATCAACCCAATTAAAGATGGTGCTGTTTTACCGATCCTTCAAATCAATGGCTTCAAGATTTCTAACCCAACTATCGTTTCACGCATGAGTGATGAAGAATTAACCGAATACTTCCGTGGTATGGGTTGGGATCCACACTTTGTTTCAGTATTTAAGGGTGGCCGTTTCGATGGTGAAAAGGATCCAATGCAAGTCCACGAAGAAATGGCTAAGACCATGGACGAAGTAATCGAAGAAATCAAGGCCATTCAAAAGCATGCTCGTGAAAATAACGATGCAAGTTTGCCACACTGGCCATTGATCATCTTCCAATGCCCAAAGGGTTGGACTGGTCCAAAGAAGGATCTTGATGGTAACCCAATTGAAAACTCATTTAGAGCACACCAAATTCCAATTCCTGTCTCACAAGGTGATATGAAGCATGCCGACATGTTGACTGATTGGCTTGAAAGCTACAAGCCTGAAGAATTATTCAACGAAGATGGTTCACCTAAGGAAATTGTTACTGAAAACACTGCTGAAGGCGACCACCGTATGGCAATGAACCCAATCACTAATGGTGGTAAGGATCCTAAGCGCTTGAACTTGCCAGACTACCGCGACTTTGCTCTTAAGTTTGACAAGCCAGGTTCAATGGAAGCTCAAGACATGGTTGAATGGGCTAAATACTTAGATGAAGTTGCTAAGCTTAACCCAACCACTTTCCGCGGCTTTGGTCCTGATGAATCTAAGTCAAACCGTTTGTTCCAACTTTTGGATAACCAAAAGCGTCAATGGGAACCAGAAATCCACGAACCAAATGATGAAAACATGGCTCCAAGTGGTCGTGTGATCGATTCACAATTATCAGAACACCAAGATGAAGGCTTCCTTGAAGGCTACGTATTAACTGGTCGTCATGGCTTTTTCGCAACTTACGAAGCATTTGGTCGTGTAGTAGACTCAATGCTTACACAACACATGAAGTGGCTTAGAAAAGCTAAGGAACAATACTGGCGTCATGATTACCCATCACTTAACTTTGTTGCTACCTCAACTGTGTTCCAACAAGACCACAACGGTTACACTCACCAAGATCCAGGTATTTTGACTCACTTATACGAAAAGAATCGTCCAGATTTGATTCATGAATACTTGCCATCAGATACTAACACTTTGCTTGCTGTTGGTGACAGGGCCTTTAAGGATCGTGAATGCATCAACGTTTTGGTAACTTCAAAGCAACCTCGTCCGCAATGGTTCTCAATTGAAGAAGCTCAAAAGTTGGTTGACAAGGGCTTAGGCTACATTGACTGGGCTTCAACTGATAAGGGTGCAAAGCCAGATGTTGTCTTTGCTTCAACTGAAACTGAACCAACTATCGAAACTTTGGCAGCCATTGACATTTTGCACGACAAGTTCCCAGATCTTAAGATCCGTTACATCAACGTTGTCGACGTGATGAAGTTAATGTCACCAAAGGACAACAAGAATGCTATTTCTGATGAAGAATTTGACCGCTTATTCCCAAAGGATGTTCCAGTAATCTTTGCATGGCATGGCTACAAGAGCATGATGCAATCAATCTGGTTCGACCGTAAGCGTTACAACGTTCACATCCACTGCTACGAAGAAAATGGTGACATTACCACTCCATTTGACATGCGTGTCTTGAATCACCTTGACAGATTCGACCTTGCAAAGGACGCTGTTGAAGGCGTTGCTAAGTTAAAGGGTAAGAACGCTGACTTCATTAGTCACATGGATGATTTACTTGAAAAGCACCACCAATACATTCGTGATAATGGTAAGGATATGCCAGAAGTTACCGAATGGAAATGGAAGGGCTTGAAGTAATTTCTAAATAAGAATAAATTAGACCTATGTCGAAAAACATAGGTCTTTTTTGTAGGGGTAGATATGAAATCAGGTTTAGTACTAGAAGGCGGAGCCATGCGTGGACTTTTCACCGCGGGTGTGCTCGATATCTTAATGGAAAATAATATAAGTTTTGATAGTGCAATTGGCGTTTCGGCGGGTGCAGCGTTTGGCGTTAATATGAAGTCAGAGCAGATCGGACGAGTATTGCGTTATAATCTGCGTTTTACGGGTAAGCCGTATTACGCTAGTTGGAAGTCATGGCGCAGATCAGGTAATTTATATGCCGCTAACTTTTGTTATCACGTTTTACCAGATAAGTTAGATGTGTTTGATAAAAAGACTTTTATGGCTAATCCAATGGACTTTTGGTGCGTGGCAACGGATGCCGCAACAGGTGAGCCGGTTTACCATAAGTTGAGGGATGCGGGGTATGTAGATTTAGAATGGATCAGAGCATCATCATCCATTCCATTTTTTGCCCATCCTGTAGCTATTGGCGGTCATTATTACTTTGATGGCGGCGTTTCAGACTCGATTCCATATGGCTTTTTGAAGAAAAATAATTTTGATAAAAAGATCGTGATTACAACGCAGCCTAAGGAGTACAGAAAGAAGCAAAGCAAGCTTTTTCCGGTTGAAAGGGTATTATTGCGTGAGTATCCAGCTGTGCTTGATAAATTGGCTACAAGAGCGGAAGACTATAACGCCGTGTTAGATAATATTGAAGCGGATGAAAATACTGGAGAAACTTTCGTCATTAGACCGCCAGAGGCATTAAATATTGGAACGCTTGAGCAAGACAAGAATGAAATTAAGCGTGTCTATTATGTGGGACGGCAAGAGGCAGAAAAAGTTTTGCCAGGCTTAATTAATTATTTGAATAATTAGAAATAGGGAAATGAATTAGCTTTAAGCAGCTATGTAGATTTAGATGATAAGAATGCAAGGAAAAGAAATAGCTGGAAGATGCTAGTCAGCTTTGTGGTGTTAACGGTAATATATGCGTTATGGCCGCTAGTATCGCATTTATCAAGGCTCTGGTATATCAAGGATTTATTGATAATTGTATTAACCCTAGTTTTAGCATCGTTATTGCTGCATTTGTGTCGTACCACTAAAGTATTACAAACAAGAATGCAGTCTGGAAAAGCACAAAAAATCTAGAGCTGGATTTTATTGATAGTGGGTGTGCCATATATCATTTCGATTCTGCTGGCGCCTATTATGCAAATTACTCATATGGCGATCAATAAAATTATTTCGATGTTTGTGATAGCGTTGATGGCAGGGGTAATCGAAGAATTGCTGTTTCGCGGCTTGCTTTTTAATAGCTTATTAAGCTTCTTTTATCACAACAAGAATCGGTTATTGATAGCTGGGTTGATCAGTTCAATCTTATTTGGCTGTATGCACTTAATTAACTTAACGCACCAACCGTTACAATCTACTGTTGGCCAAGTCATCTTCGCTTTTACTACCGGAATAATTTTGATATATTTGCGCTTATTATCGAATAATATCGTTTGGTGTATGGTATTACACTTCTTCATCGACTTTAAACCTGTGATTCTTACTTCTAATACAGGCTCGCATAACATTTCACTTGTCAAAGTCTTCTTAGCAGTTTTGCCATTAATGATCTTGGCAATAATTTGTCTTTGGTTGTTTAATCGGCATTATGTGCAAACAAATAAATAGAATTAATAATCACTATCATTTCGGTAGTGATTATTTTTTGCCCAAATTTGATTGAAAAATAACCGAATTTGAATCAGTACAATTATACCTTTGCAAATAATGCTAAAGTGAAGAGTAATAAATAGTAGGAGGAAAAGGGAAATAAATATTTCATCATACGATCTAGGTTATTACACAGGAGCGGTAGTTCTTGTAGTACTAGAGCTAATACTTTTTTACGCTATTACTAATGTCAAATTTAAAAAGCGAGATTTAATATTTGCATTGGTCGTTTTTATTTGCAATCAAGTAATTGCAGAGTATATCCCAGAATGAAGCAATATTATCAGTCCTGTTACAACTATTGCTCTTTATTACTGTTACTTTTACAAACGAGCAGGTAAGTTGTTAACTGTTGCAGCAATTACCTTAATTCACTCGGTTTTAATCTTAACTTATTTAATGAGCAATTATGTTTTTTCCTATTTGCCAATAATTTTTGCTTTCTTGTTTTATCCGGTAGTTTTAACTATTTTGTATCTAATTTTGAAAAAATGGCGTTATCAGATTCATCAATTTTTAACTAATGAAAATCGCCGGATTGCTGACTGGCTAGTAGTCTATCTTTATGCTTGCGCATTAATTGTCAATATTATGCGAGTGCCAGAAATCAAATTACCAGCTGAAATTTTTGGGATTTTGATCATGGGAATGCAGTCTCTATTTATTGTGGCGGTCTATATTGCAAGTGTACAGCTACAGAAAAAATTGTTAAAAAAGCAGGAACAGCGCAACTTTAAGCTCTATTTACATGATTTAGAAGATAGTGAAGATCGTTTGCGCAGATTTAAGCATGATTATTTGAATTTACTAGCAACGATGCGGACAGTAGCTGTGAATAATCATGATCAAAAATTAGTTCAAGAATTGGCACAATATACGGAAAAACAGATTAATGATGAAAATAGTTGGCATTTTAAAAATTTGAATCACTTACATAATGATGCACTTAAAAGTTTGGTTGTGAATAAACTAGCCTAAGCTAATGAATTAGGAATCAAGTATTCTTTTGAATGCGAAAAAGAGATTAAAGTTTTACCTAAAAACGTGAAATTGTTTGATTTAGTGCGGATTATTGGCATCGCCTTTGATAATGCTATTGAAGAAAGCGAGCAATTAGCTAATGTTCAAGCAATAAATGATCAATATGACAACATGTTTATTGAATATAGTGAAAAAGATAATTGGTTTAATTTTACTATGGTAATTGACTAGGAATAGAAATGAAATATAAAGTGATTATTTGTGATGATGATCTTGCGCAAGCAAGTAATTTAGCTTTGAAATTGGGAATTGCGGCAATGATGCAGCCCGAAGAGGTTGAACTTGAAATCGGTACGACCGCTCAAAATGCAAATGAGGTCTTGAGCTATCTAAATGAACATCCCTTAGACGGCGGAATCTATTTTTTAGATATTGAATTAGGCGATAACCAGGACGATATAAACGGTGTGGATCTAGCTGAAGAAATTAAAAAGTTAGATCAGCGAGCACAAATTGTTTTTGTAACTGCTTATGACGAATACATGGAGTTGACCTATCAACGGCGTATCGGGTCGATTGACTATATCAACAAAAGTAATTCTGATTTGCAGCAGCGATTGAATGAGACGGTACGGGATGCTGTAAATAATTTAGCTAAGGCTAATTTTAGCAAGAAGATGACGTTTTCTTATCGTTTAGGCAGGATCATTCGCAACGTTAATATTGATGATATCTATTATATTTCAACAACCAGGGCACCACACAAGCTGTGTTTGGTGCGTAATGATGGCACTGCCGAGTTTGCAGGCGATATTAAGAACATTGATCAGCAAAATGAGTTTTTAAAGAAAGTATCACAATCATATTTGGTAAATCCGAAAAATATTGCACAAATCAATTTAAAGAAAAATGAGATTGGCTTTCCTAATGGGGATGTAATCAAGTTTTCTCGTCGCTTTACCTATGTGATGAAAGGTATGATAAACACTTATAATTTGAAACAAAATAGTTACCGAATTTGACTAAAAATTAACCGGATTTGAAGTTATATTTCTGCCTTTACTAGAAAGCTAGATAATAATCTTGAGATAAAGGAGAAAGAAAATGAACTTAAGAAAGTGGAATATTTACTTCAGATGGGAAATAGCTATCGTCATCCTGCTTTGGTGGGGGATGGCAATTTTCAATATTGTTAAAGTACATCTAGCTACAGCAGGACTATGTATTGTGGTTAGTATTTTACCAGTGCTGGTTTTAGCTTTTAATTGGTTAAAAAAGAAGTCAGCAGTCACTCGCTGGTTAGCAATTATAATCATGCCTGCAATTTTATCAGTGACGTGGTACATACTTTTTCACAATATTTTGTGTTATGTCAGTTTTAAATTGGGCATTATCGTTTTATTTGGACTTATTTTGCTAGTAATGGACTTACCAGTCGCAGTGGTAGCGACAGGGCAAGTGCAAAATTGGTTTGGCCGCTTAATTGCAGCTTGCTACTTTGACATGGTGCTCTTGTCATCGACAGCGATTGAATTAAAGCCGCAAGGGATTAACGTCTTGATTTCTTCCGGTTTGATGGCTGGAGTAGCTGCATTTTTAGCAGCAATGCTGATTGCAAAATGTTGGGGCTTTAGCTTCAATCCTGATTTAAAATGGCAGAAGTCTAGTAACTGGTCGAATGTGACATTTATCTTATTACTTCTATTCTGTATTGTCTTTGCCTTCTGGGCAGAGTTTTGCGAAAAAGGAAATAATCTAGTAGAGATCTTATTCAAACCAGATTTTGGTCCGTTGAAACCAACTTGGGCATCGTTTTGTAGAGCCTTAGAAGCAGGTGTCTTTGAAGAAACCAACCGCTATTTGACGATCTTAGCTTTGATAGTTGGCTTTGCTAACAGTAAATATCGAGTTCAGATCACTGTGATTGTTAGTGCGGTTGTCTTTGGCTTGTTGCATTTTACTAATTTAGGCGGTCAGGATTTTGCGGCGACCAATCTATGCCGCAGCGTTGGGCTTAGTTCTAGCTATCCTATATTTATATACTGGCAAATTGTGGTTACCGATGCTGTATCACTTTGGCGTTGATTTTTTGAATTATGCAGTTAATGGTGGAATTAAAGCGCAGGTTTGGTCAGGCACTCTTAGTGATGGGGTCAGCTCGCTTGTTTCAATTGTAGTTCCAGTAGCTATTGCGATTTGGATTATGACGGGCAAGAGAAAATTAGTCATAGATGAAAATATTGAGCGCTTGTTAGGCTAGAATAATATAAAAAAACAGGATTTAGCATATGCTAAGTCCTGTTTTTTCGTTTATAAGAATTTTTCAAAAGCCGTACTAATACCATCTTCATCATTTGAAGCAGTAACATAATCAGCGTGTTCTTTAGCGACTGGACTGCCGTTACCCATGCAGACCGCTGTTCCTGCAAATTCAAACATCGTTAAGTCGTTACGCTCATCACCAATTGCCATTACTTCATCTGGCTTAATTCCTAATTTTTCAGTTAATTCCTTTAAGCCGTTACCTTTGCTGACGCCAGGATGCAATAATTCAAGAAAACATGAATCAGCGCGAACTACATATAAATCCTTTTCAAATTCTTGGCTAATTTTTTCTTCCCATTGATCAATTAATTGTTCTTTGCCTACAAAGCATCCCTTAGCTATTTCAAAATCAGCAGGCAATTCATCCGGCTGGCGAATATATAATGTAGCAGAATTTTCGTAAGCTTGTGTGTAGATCATCAAATCAACGTCATGATCTCCAGTAATGATCTTTGAATCAGGAGATACGACATTGAATGGAATGTGATGTTTCTTACCGAAATCGTACATTTTGCGATAAAACTTGTTTGAAACCAAATCTTCAGTCATAACTTGACCATCTGCAGTTATAGTAATTGCACCATTTAGAGTGATTGCATATTGATCAGGCCCAACTATGCCTAATTCATCCATAAAATGTTTTAAACCTGCGATAGGACGACCAGAGCATAATGCGACTTTAATTCCTTGATCTAATGCTTTTTTAACTGCTTCTTTCGTGCTAGGTAAGATTTTACCGTTTGAATCAAGCAAAGTTCCATCTGTATCTAATGCAATAAATTTAATTGCCATAAAGAGCTCCTTATTTTTGGTAATCGCTTTCATTATACCTAAACATGAAGCGTATGAAAATGAAATATTTTGCATACATTTAATATATATATAAATAATAAAATAAACAGCATATTTCTTGACACACTAAATTGGCATGTAAACTTTTTACTTGAACATACGCTATAAAAGGCACAAAAATATTTCATTTGATTAAATATGCTAAAAAAATATCTGAAATATATTTCAGGCGATGAAATATTATTTTAATACCTTGAAACAGCTTTTCAGCTTTTTTAAAAGCGCTTACACAAAAGAAAAACTATGGTATAAATAAGAATGTAAGCTAGCTGCTGAGATAGAGATAAATCTGAATTTGATATCACTTAGATTTTCTATCTTAATCAATTATCTAGAGGAGAAATATTTAGATAAGATCTAGTTGTATGAGCACCTTGCAACTAGTTAGATTTGGTGAAATAGATTAGGTGTAATACAAGAAACAATTGATTTAGTTTGATTCTTTCTTTCAGGGGTAAATTATTATGATGCAAAAGTTTCAGCGGTTTGGGGCCGCAATGTTCGTCCCAGTTATGCTGTTCTCGTTTGCGGGTATTGTTGTAGCTCTAGGAAGCTTATTCAATAACCCAACTCTGTTTGGCTCAATTGCTAATCCAGGGACGGCATGGAACTCAGTTTGGGACACAATTTCAGCTGGTGGTTGGACAGTCTTCAACCAAGAGGGTATTTTGTTTACTGTAGGTTTGCCTATCGGTTTAGCTAATAAGGCTAGAGGTAGAGCAGCCATGGAAGCAGTTATTGCTTACTTGACTTACAACTACTTCATCGGTGCAATGCTTACCCACTGGGGTGCAGCATTTGGCATTCCTAACTTTGACAAGATTCAAATTGTTGCTAACGCTACTAACCACGGTTTAACTAACATTGCTGGTATCAAGACTCTTGACACTAGTATCTTAGGTGCCTTGGTTGTTGCTTTGATCGTTGTATGGTTACACAACAAGTACTTCGACAAGAAGTTGCCTGACTGGCTTGGTACTTTCCAAGGTTCAACTTATGTCTACGCTTTAGCATTCTTTGTAATGATTCCTTTAGCACTCATTACTTGCTGGGGCTGGCCAAAAGTTCAATTGGGTATCACCAGCATGCAACACTTCATCGTAGATAGTGGATTTATCGGTGTTTGGATTTACCAATTCTTGAACCGTGTATTGATTCCTACTGGTCTTCACCACTTGGTATACATTCCATTCCAATTCGGTCCAGCCGTTGTTGCCGGCGGTTTGCAACCATACTGGTTGAAACACCTTGCTGAATACGCTGCAAGTACTAAACCACTTTCACAAATCGCTTCAGTTGAAGGATTCCAACTTTACGGTAACGAAAAGGTATTCTTAGTACCATTTATCTGTCTTGCCTTCTACGCAACTGCTAAGAAGAACAAGAAGAAGCAAACTTCAGCTTTGCTTATCCCAGCTGCTTTAACCTCAGTATTAGCTGGTATTACTGAACCTATCGACTTTACTTACTTGTTCGCAGCTCCTGTACTTTGGGTAATTTACTCAGTATTGTCAGCTACTATGAACACTGTAATGTGGGCCTTTGGTTTAAGAGGTTTCATGTCAGACGGTGCCATTGGTATTGCATCAATGAACTGGTTACCACTTTGGGAAAACCACTGGCATACATATGTAATGCAATTTATCGTTGGTATTATCTTCGGTATTATTACTTACTTCGTATTTAAGATCATGATTGAGAAGTTTAACTACATCACTCCAGGTCGTGAAGCTGATGATGAAGACGTTAAACTTATCAACAAGAAAGAATACAAGCAAAAGATGGCTGCTAAAGCAGCAGGTAAGGATGCAAACGACCCTTACATCGCAAGAGCTACTGCATACCTTGACTTATTAGGTGGTGCTTCAAACATTACTGAATTGTCATCATGTGCTACTAGATTACGTGTATCTGTTGCTGATCCAAGCAAGGTTGCTCCAGACTCACAATTTAAGGCCAACAAGGCCGTTAACGTTGTTCACCACGGTAAAGCATTACAAGTTATTGTTGGTCTTGACGTTCCTCAAGTTTTGGACGAAATGACTCAATTGATGCAACAAAGCGGCAGTGACGCTAAGGTTTCAACTGAACAAGATAATCCATACATTGAGAGAGCTACAGGTATCGTTGACCTTCTTGGTGGTGGCGAAAACATTAAGGATGTAATTGCTTGCTCAACTAGAGTAAGAACTCACGTCTTTGACACTAAGAAAGTTGCTCCAGATTCTGAATTCAAGAAGATCGCAGATTCATATGAAGTTCAACACAAGGACAACAACGAAATTGACATTGTTGTTGGATTGGATGCCGATCAAGTTGTTGATCAGATGAAACAATTATTATAACTGTAAGCGCTTGTGGTATTATTAATATATAAATTATATATTGATAAGGACACAGGTAAATATGGCAAATTTAAGATCGATGGTCTATGAAAATAGTAATAAACTAAACGATTCTGAAAAACAGATAATTCAATTTGTTTTAAATAATCCGAAAGACTGTAGTAAGTTAAGCCTTGCAAGATTAGCGAAGAAGCTCTATGTATCTGAATCAGCAATATTTCGTTTATGTAAAAAGTTAGGCTTAACTGGCTACAGCGAATTGAAATTTGATTTAGCAGAATTGGCTGAATCAAAGCAAAAGCCAATCAAAATTGAAAATAATTTTGCAAGAGAACTCAGTCGAGTAAATGATGACGTTTTGAAGTATTTTAAGCAACGTGATTTTGATAGCTTATATCATGATCTAGACGATGCTAGTACAGTCTACATCTATTCAACTGGTTGGCAGCAGGAGCTGATTGCACAGTATCTAGCTCACGAACTATTTATAGTTGGCAAGCATGCAACAGTTTTACCGTCAGCTCTTGATGAATTAAAGGCGGTTAGCCGCTTTGCTAAAAAAGGCGATATCTTATTCGTAATTTCATTTACGGGTGATAATGAGACAATTAATGAGGAAATTACCAAGCTTGAATTGGTAAATGATAAATTTAGATATGTTTCATTTACTAATATGAAACAGAATAAATTAGCTTCAATTGTTCAGCATAATATTTATTTCCCAACAATTGCCTTTACTGATGATGCCGATTATAAGAGTGGCAAAGTAGCCTTTACTCCAGCATATTATTTGATTGATTTGCTTGTTAGTGAATATGTGGCTTGGCAACAGAGCCAAGGAGAGGATGTAGAAGTCAATGTGGGCAATTAGTAAACAAAAAGTTGAAAACTTTTTTGATCGAATGACCAGAAGCATGAATTTGGATACTAAAAAGATTCTTACTTGGTATTCGTACATCCTATTCATTGCTCCGCTGTTATTCTGGGCATTGATAGCGTTACGTAGCGGTGCGTCGGATCAATCGATCAAAATGATCGTTATTAAGCAGCCAGCTGTGGCAATCGTTACTATTATTGCAATCGTTGACTTTGTTCTCGGCTACTATTTGTTGCTAAATAAAAAGCAATTTTTGATTAATCGACAAACTTATCGCTTTTTGATGGTAAGTCAACTCATTGGTCAAATTTTGGTTGGCAACTTGCTCTGTGGTGTTTTAGCCATCTTGGGAATGTATAAAGCCAAAACTTTAAAAAAGACACAAGATAATATTAGTCCAGTAGTAATTGCTATCTCACTGGTAGCGGCCGTTTTATCGGTACTATGCTTTATGTTGATATTGTTACTTGAATTTTAGAAATCTAGAGGTTTAAATTATGTTTAATTTCTTTAAGAAGAATAAAGGTATGGAAGTAGATGCAGTGGTTGATGGCGACATTATGCCAATTACTGATGTAAAAGATGATGTTTTCTCAACCAAGATGCTGGGTGATGGTTTTGCAATTAAACCACAAGATAATCAAATTTATGCACCAGTTGACGGTACTATTTCTACACTCTTTCCAACTAAACACGCCATTGGAATCAAGACAAATAATGGATTAGAAATCTTAATTCACTTAGGTCTTGATACAGTTGAATTAAAAGGTGCTCCATTTACAGTTAGTGTTAACCAAGGCGATAAAGTTGAAAAGGGTCAGCCTTTAGCCACAATGGATTTCCAAATGATCACTGACAAAGGCTACGATGACAGTTGTATCGTAGTTTATACCAACATGGATCTTGTAAAGTCAGTTACTCCAATTGAAAAGGGTGCTGTTAAGCATTCCCAAAAAGTACAAACTATTGAATTTAATTAGTCATTTTCCCTCTCTCAAATAAAATCTTAATAAGACTAATAAAAAAGTAGTTTTAAATCCTAGCTTCTAAGGTGAAGCTAGGATTTTTTTGTTAAGATAGAAGCAGAGAAAAGATGAGGAGAAATAATGAAAAGATATCGACCAAATACAAAAGCGGTGCTTATAGGAATTATTTTGATGCTGATTGGAATTTTGTGTTGGGTAATTAAAGCCTCGTTTATTCCTAAAGGAGCATTATATTTATTTCCGGTTGGTTTGTTACTAATCTGTGTAGGCGGATTAGAGCTGACCATTACTGCTTTTATAGCTATGAGGAAAAATGATTTAGCAATGAGTGCCCACTTAAAAGAAATTGAAGCTCAAAGAAAAAAAGCTGAGGGCAAAAAAGAGTAAAGATAACCTAGACCGGTTAAACTATAATATGCATGAATGAAACAGAGTAATTTTTTAGAAGGGTAGAATAACAATGGATTTTAAAGAAGTTTTTCAAAAAGAACATGTAACTCGGAAATTTACTAATAGAAAAGTTCCTGAAAATGCGATTGCCGAAATAATTAAAAAGGCACAACAATCACCATCATTGCTTAATTCACAGCCTTGGAGAGCATATGTGTTAGTAGGGGATGCCTTAGAGAAATTTAAACAAGCTTCAATTGAAAATAATGATAATGATATTAAGCCAGATGAAGATTTTGCTTCAATGTTGTCACTTGATTGGGATGTTTTCCCAAGTAGAAACATGGTTACTATGGGTGCATCTCAAAGTTTCTTCTTTAGAAACAAGTTGCAATTATTTTCACATGCTAACAAAACAATGTTTAATGCCCCAGCTATTATTTTCTTAACAGTACCTAAGAAATCACCAGCTTGGTCAGTATTTGATTTGGGTATTTTTGCACAGAGTATCATGCTTTTAGCTATTAACCGCGGATTGGGGATTATGCCAGCTCACTCAATGGTTTCTTATCCAGATCTTGTTAGAAAATACGCTAAGATTCCTGAAGATGAAGCAGTCGGTATGGCTATTGCAATCGGTTATATCGATAAAAATGCGGAAATTAATGATCCGAAATTTATTCCAGCACGTGTGCATTTTGACAAAATTTATAAGTTAACAAAATAAACCAATTTCACTTGTGCAAAACTGAACTATTATAGTTAATAAATGGTAAAATAGGTTTTAGTAATTAAGTTATAAAAAAGGTGATAATGCTTTGAGTCCAGCTCAGATCGCAACTAATTTAGTTGCAACTTTGTTAATTTTTGTTGTTGCTGCATTCTTTGTTGCTGCAGAGTTTGCTTTAGTACAAACCAGACCTAGTAAACTTGAAGATATGCTGGCTAAGGGTCAGGGCAATAAAAAGAAACTACAACGTGCGCTTCACATGACGCATAATTTGAATGAGTATCTTTCAACCACGCAAGTAGGTACTACTCTTGTCGGAGTAGTTTTAGGTTGGTTCTCAGCTGATACATTTGCTGTTATTTTAGCGGATGCATTTCATTTAACTCCAATGAATGAATCGCTTATTAAGTCAGTGAGTGCGATTTTGGGTGTGATTCTTTTAACCTATTTGGAAGTTGTATTAACTGAAGTCGTTCCTAAGAATATTGCTATTGATAAACCTGTAGAGATGATGATGGCAATTGTTACACCACTTCACATTTTCCACACGGTTGTTTATCCATTTGTATGGCTGCTTAATACTAGTTCTAATGGAATTCTGAAATTAATGGGTTTTGCCCCAGCTGATGAAGAAAATGAGGTTTATTCTCAATCCGAAATTATTAAGTTGTCACGTAATGCGGTGCATGGTGGTTCGCTTGATAAAGAAGACCTTACATACATGGAACGGGCCTTCGAATTAAACGATAAAGTAGCTAAAGATATCATGACTGATAGAACACGTTTATCAGTCCTTGATTCTACTGATATTATCGAATATGCCCTTAAAAAATACTTAGAAGAGGGTTACAGCCGTTTTCCAGTAGTTAGGGATAATGATAAGGATGATGTAGTAGGATATGTCTATGCTTACGATATTGTCCAACAAAGCCAAGTTGATAGCAGTGTTCCAGTAACTAGAATTATCAGAACAATCATTACTGTTCCTGAATCAATGCCAATTCAATATATTTTGCACTTGATGATTTCTAAGCACACTCCAATTGTTTTGGTTGTTGATGAATACGGTGGTACAAGTGGTATTGTTACTGATAAGGATATTTACGAAGAGCTCTTTGGTTCTGTAAAAGATGAAATTGATGATGTTTCTGATGATTACATCATCAAAGATAAAGAAGGTAATGTCCATGTTTCTGGTAAGACTACTTTGTATGACTTTGAACGTTACTTCCATATAGATCTGAAGGCATTTCAAGATAGTGACATCATTACTATTGGTGGTTATATGATGGAACATTATCCTAACCTTAAGAAGGGTGAAACGATTGAACTAGAAGGTTATAAATTTACGCTTGATAGTATTGAGCAAGGATTTATGCGTTGGTTTATCGTGGCTCCAATTAATGCTAAAGGTAAAGCCAAAGAAAAAACAGAAAATAGTAAGAAATAGAAACTATTCAGAAGAAGCGTCATTTAAGACGCTTTTTTTGTACAAAGATGTTATAATTTCTTAATAATAAGAGTTTTAAACATAAATTGGATTGAGGGGTAGGTAAATTGGTTAAAGCCGACAATATCAACGATATTATTGATCATAAATTATTTTCTGAAGATGACATTCATGAAATGTGTGTCCGTTTAGGTAAGCAACTAACTGAAGATTATGCAGGTAAGAAGCCATTAGTGGTTGGTGCTTTAAAGGGTGCTATTTATTTCTTAACGGATTTGACTCGTCAGATGGATGTCGCTCATCAATTAGATTTTATCGATGTTTCTAGTTACGGTGATGGTTTTGAATCGACTGGTAAGGTCAAGATTGTGACAGATTTAGCCACAGATGTTAAAGATCGTGACGTCTTGATTGTGGAAGATATTGTCGATACTGGTTTGACCTTGAAGTTTATGAAGGATTTAATCAAAAAACGTGGTGCGAAGAGCGTTAAGTGTTGTGCAATGCTTAATAAGGAAGCTCGCAGAAATGTTGACGTTGACCTTGAATACTACGGTTCAAAAGTTGGTAATGAATTTGTAGTAGGTTATGGTTTGGACTTCTTGAACATGTACAGAAACATCCCTTATGTTGGAGTATTAAAGCCTGAAGTTATTCAAAAATATGTGAATAAATAAAAAATAAGGAAGAACCGTTAAAGTTCTTCCTTATTTTGTTTTTGCATATAAAAGTAGATTGGCAAGCCCAATAAAGTTAATCCGATTCCGATGATTGATAAAATGAATTGATTAATAATAGTGGAAACTACGATAAAGATACCACCTAGGATTGAAATGATTGGAATAATTGGGTACCACGGAACTTTAAATGGCCGCCGTAATTCGGGTTCACGTTTTCTTAAAATAATGACGGCAATAGCTAACATGGTATTAAAGGTCCACATGACGAAAACCAGCATATCTGTCAAGACTGTGAAGTTACCCAGTAAAATCATCACGATTGCAATTGCATCTACAATCAATGCTCCCATGACCGGCACGCCAGTGTGAATGTTAGCTTTACCAATTTTATTTGAAAATGGTAAAAGATTATCTTGAGCCAGAATATATGGTGTACGCATCCCCGTTAACATGAAGGCATTAACTGCACCGTAAACGGAGATCAGAATACCTATAGTCACTAATTTACCGCCGAATTGACCGAATAATTTCATCGAAGCCTCAAAGGCAGCATTATTATTGTTTACTAAGTCATGAATTGGCAAGACCGTTAAAAAAGTATAATTTATTAAAACATAAATTAAAGTAATGGCAGACAAACCCAAAATGATTGCACGGGATAAATCTTTCTCAGGATTTTTGACCTCATTGGCCAAGTTGGTGACAACGATCCAACCTTCAAAAGCAAAAAGGGCAGATAGTAATCCTTGACTGATGGCATTAGGAAAAGAAATATTATTTCCAACTGTTAATGGAAAGATGGGAGCTGCAATTTTATTTTGATTGAAGAATCCCCAAATGATAATCAAAACAATTGGAATCACTTTTAAGATGGTGATAACTGACTGCATTTTGCTGGAAAATTTTGTGCCAATTAGGTTAATAGCTAGTAAAAATAATACAAGAAAGATTGCTATTAGATTGGCATATTTGGCATTAATGCCAAATAGTGAAACAAATTGAACACCAAAAATCGAGCTCAATGCTCCAATTTGTGCGGGGAAATAAACAATCATTTGTGCCCAGCCAAATAAAAAGCCCCAGACGCGGCCATAGGTATAATCCAAATATTTAATCGCACCATTAATTTTTAAGCTCGCTGCAATTTCAGAAATTGTTAGTCCCGACGCAATCGAAATTATTCCGGCTAATATCCATACAAAAATTGTGGTTGAACTACTGCCAGTTTGGGCCGTAATTGTTCCAATTTTAAAGAAAACTCCGGCTCCGATAACTGAACCAATTACTGTGGCGAGAGCTTGTCCAAAAGAAATTTGTCTTTTCACATTTTCACCATCCTTAAAAAAGTTAATATATAAATTATTTTAGCACATGAAATATCAAGGGTTGGTATGATTCGCATTTTTGGTTAAAATATTAGCGGGAGGAAAAGTCATGAAAAGGTATCATCATAAATATACTTTACCTGCAATCTTGACTTTATTAATTTTAGCAATTGCATTTCTTTTGATTGGCTTTTTTAATTTTAAAAAGCAAACAACACTGCCACCGGATTCTAATTCTAGTCCGATCGGGATCGAACTGAATCAGGACATAGATTATGTAGATCTGCATAAGTTACAGTCTAATGGCATTTCATTTGTCTATTTGAAGGCAACACAAGGCAGATCTTATTTTGATGAAAATTATTTATCCTATCGAGATCAAATTTTGGGTACACAGCTCGCTTTTGGTAGTGAAATCTCATATAGTAATGAATCAACTGCCTTGCAGCATTATCGTTACTTTTTTAACCAAGTAGGGAATAATACAGGCAGCTTACCTATTTTAATTATTCCGGTAGCCGGACTTAGCAAAAAGTATTTGAAATCAATGAGTAAATTTACCCAGATGTTGCAGCAACGAGGTAAAACGGTAATGGTGGAGCTTGATCAAAAGTATCGCCATTACTTTGATTCAGCAACGTTATTTATGTCGACGGATAAAAAAGCGCCCAATAAATTAAAGTATTCATTTTGGCGTTATACAACTAACGGACGCGTAAAGGATGTTTCTGGCTTAGAAAAAGGCATTACAATGTACGCGTATAACGGAACCGTTAGTCAATATAAACAGAAGTATGGACAATTAACACAATAATGTATCAAGAAAAAATAAAACAAATATTGCTCAAAGAGCATAAAACCGAACCAACAATAATTCAAAAACAAACATACGATGCAATCAAAAATGGAGCTAGCTTAATAGGCTTAGCTAAAACGGGAACAGGCAAGACTTTAGCTTACGCTTTGCCTAGCTTAGAAAGAACGGAAAAAGGTAAAGCTAATAGCGTAGTTATCTTGGCTCCGACTACCGAATTAGCTGTTCAAATTCGGCATGCCATTAATCCTTACTTGCATGCATTAGATGTAAAGGGTGCAACCTTAGTAGGGGCTGGTAATAGAAAGAGACAAGAAGATAATTTAAAGAAAAAACATCCTGAGGTAATTGTAGCTACTCCAGGAAGATTCTTTGATTTCTTTTCTAGTGGTCGGATTAAGGTAGCTCAAATTAAAACTTTGATTATCGATGAAGCAGATGATATTTTGGAATTTGCTAAATTAGAGCTATTGTCTGCATTAGGTCAAAATTTAGGTTCAGATAGTCAAATTTTGCTTTTTGGTGCTACTGATTCAGAGATTACTAGAGATGCAGAAGAATTATTTGCACGTAATTTTCTTTTAGTTGATGTGCGGAATCAGCAGAGTTCAACTACCAAGCATTATTTTTTGCAAGTTGATAATCAACATAAGATTGAATTTTTACAAAGAATGACCAAATTAGATCATTTTAAAGGTATTCTTTTCTTTGATTCTAATGAGACCATGATGCGTTTTGCCGGTATTTTTGGTCATACCAAGACTAAGTTCGAATTATTAGCCAATGAATTTGGTAAGCAGCGTCGTGAAAAGGCCTTAAATGATCTTGCTACAGGAAAAACAAAGTTGCTTTTGGCAACGGATCTTGCTGCGCGTGGTTTGGATATTCCAGGTGTGACCTACGTTATCAATTTTGATATTCCAAGTGAACAAAATACTTATTTGCATAGAGCAGGTAGAACTGGAAGAATGAATGCCACTGGTTATGTGGTCACTTTAGGCGATGATCATGATTTTCGTGATCTGAAGAAACTTTTAGCCGATCAATTGCAGATAGAGCGAGTTTACTTTGCTGGGTATCATTTGACTACTGCTAAACCTAAGAAAAAGAAAGAAAAGAAGCAAGAAGCTGCTGCAGAAGTTAAGCAGGTAGTTAAGAAAAAACAGAAAAAGCACAAGAAACGTAATAAGAAAAATAAGGGATATCATCCACATTATCTGAAGGTGAAAAAATGAATCGATTAGTTAGATGGCTGGAAGATTATGTATTGCCGCTAGCTAATCGTTTAGGACAGATAAGATGGTTAGTTGCGCTAAGGGATGCTTTTGTTTCTTTGATGCCAATCACTATTGCTGGATCGCTAGCTGTTTTGATTAAAAGCTTAGTTGAAGCTGCTAAAGTTCATTTAGGTTGGAATGCATTCGCTTTTGCAATGCAGCCTTTTGTGTCCATTAGCAATTTGGTGTGGCGAGGGACCTTTTCTCTTTTTGCATTTTTCTTTGCGTTGGCATTAGGATACCAGTTAGCTAAAGCTTTTGAAGGAAATAGGTTAGCGGCGGCTATTGTTTCGCTTTCATCCTTTGCTTTAAGTATCGCCAGTTTTGCAAAAATTAAATTTCATGGCGATAGTATTTTGATTAGGGATGCTTTTGATATCAGCCAATTTTCAACAACAGGATTATTTACTGCGATTTTATTTGGCTCGGCTGGGTTCTTTATTTATTGGGCCTGTTATAAAGCAAGAATTATGATTCATTTATCAGCTAATTTGCCACATGCTGAACAAGCGGCCTTTGACTCGATGATTCCTGCGATAATTGCGATCTTTAGTGTCGGTGGAATTAACTATGTATTTCAAGTTCTGACCGGGCAGTATTTTGGTGATTGGCTATTAACCAGTATTCAAATGCCATTGGTTAAATGGGGCCAGGGCTTTGGTACAGTGTTGTTAGTAACAATGTTGGTGCAGGTATTTTGGTTTTTCGGAATCAACGGCTTGGGAGTTTTATCACCAATTTTAGATTCAATCTGGCTAACCGCCCAAAATAGCAATATTACGGCTGTACGTAATGGACATGTTTCACCATATCTTTGGGGCCGTGGATCTTTTGATGTTTTTGCCTGGTTTGGTGGTGCCGGTGGTACATTAATGTTAATCGTTGCAATTTTAATGTTCTCTAAACGCAGTGATTATCGTACGGTAGCTAAAATTGCGCTTGCACCAGGTATTTTCAATATTGGAGAACCAATCTTATTGGGATTGCCTGTTGTTTTAAATCCAGTTTATTTAATTCCATTTGTATTAGCGCCAATAGTTAATGTTGCGTTTTCGTATTGGGTGAGCGTGATGGGGTTAGTCAATCCGGTACAAGTGGCGGTGCCAAGTATTATGCCGCCGATTATTGGTCCTTTTTTAGCCTGCAATTATGACTGGCGTGCGATTGTTTTAAGCATCGTCGATATGTTGATATCTTTAGCAATTTGGACACCTTTTGTTATTGCGGCAGATAAAATTGCAGATACCAATAATCCTAAAACATTTTTTACCACACAATTTTAGAAAAAAAGATTAACTATTACCTTATTTTTTGGTAAAGTTAATCTTAGGTTTGACCCCGTAGTTCATCTGGATAGAACAATGGTCTCCTAAACCGTAGAGGTGAGTTCGAATCTCACCGGGGTCATCAAAAAAGCCATCTGTGATGCAGATGGCTTTTTTTGTAAATATTAACCTAATGGATTGAGCATAATGTAAGTAATCAGGCCCCAGACGATAAAGACGCAGATTAGAGCAGAGTAAAGCAAGCGTCGTCTAAGTTTAGCAGGCTTAGCCTTGTCCAATCCAAATACTAAGCAGAAACTGCCAATGATAATAAATAGAGCCGTAGTAATTAAAAAAATTAAACTAGAATTCATAAATATATCCAACTTTCTGTAAGTACATCTTCAATTAAAACACAGAATTAAGATGCAAGATAGGAATAAATCAGTTATAGTTAAATAAGTTTATCGGAGGGAATTTTATGAAGAAGATTAAAGTAATGACTGTCTTTGGTACAAGACCTGAAGCGATAAAAATGGCACCGCTTGTTTTAAAACTAAAAAAAGATGAGCGCTTTAATGAAGTGACTGTAGTCAGTGCACAACATAGAGAAATGCTAGATCAGGTACTTGATATTTTTAAAATTAAACCTGATTACGACTTTAATATTATGCACAAGAATCAAACTTTGGAAGACATTACTTCGAAAGTTATGATCGATTTGTCAAAGGTTATCAAAGAAGAAAAGCCAGATGTTGTGCTGGTTCACGGTGATACAACGACTAGTTTTGCGGCAGGACTTGCTACCTTTTATCAACAAATTACATTGGGACATGTTGAAGCGGGACTTAGAACTTGGAATAAGTATTCGCCATTTCCTGAAGAAATGAATCGCCAAATGACCGACGATTTGGCTGATTTATATTTTGCTCCAACTGAATTATCTAAGAGCAATTTGATTAAAGAAAATCATAAAGCAGACAATATTTTTGTAACTGGTAATACCGCAATTGATGCATTAGAACAAACTGTGCAAAAAGATTACCATCATGCCGTTATGGATAAAATTACGCCAGGCAACAAGGTGATCTTAGTGACTATGCACAGACGTGAAAATCAAGGCGAACCTATGCGCCGCGTCTTCAAGGTGATGCGTCAGGTAATTGATTCGCATCCTGATGTGGAAATTATTTATCCAGTGCACTTGTCTCCACGTGTGCAAGAAGTTGCTAACGAAGTTTTAGGCGGTGATCCTCGAATTCATTTGATCGAACCGCTTGATGTGGTTGATTTCCACAATTTAGCAAAACGCAGCTACTTTATCATGACTGATTCAGGCGGCGTGCAAGAAGAAGCTCCAAGTTTGGGCAAGCCAGTACTTGTTTTGCGTGATACAACTGAACGTCCCGAAGGCGTGAAGGCTGGTACTTTGAAGCTTGTGGGCACGCAAGTCGACTCAGTTAGAGAGAGTATGCTGGAACTTTTAGAAAATAAAGAAGCATATGACAAGATGGCGAATGCTAAGAATCCATATGGCGACGGTCATGCCAGTGATCGCATTATGGATGCGATTTATTACTATTTCAATAAAGATAAAGTAAAGAAACCAAAAGATTTTGAATAAGAGCAAAACAAAAAGTAGCAAAATTTAGTTCAATGTCATTAAGTTAAGACATTGACAATTAAGGGTGCTTTTTTAGAGATCGAATCATTTGGATTCGATCTCTTTTTTTGTATAAAATAAAGGCGAAAAGACCTGCCTTTTCGCCTATCTTATA